>DATGWX010000090.1:0-1843 GCA_035299275.1 Bacteroidia bacterium | reverse complement strand
CCCTCGCTTGCCTCAGACCTTATAGGACCCGACACAAGCGAGGAGCAGTACATTTAATGAAAATGTATTTACAGCATTAGCCGATAAAAGTTTGTTGGTGCTGAGGTAAGGCACAAAAGAAAACTGCACCTTGGTAAAAACAGTATCTTTAATGTTGTGCAGATTGGCCTTTATCTTGGGTGAAATAATATTCTCCAGAAATTTATTCTTCGCCGGTGGGTGAACAGGAGTATCTGTTGGTAGTACTACCACACCAATTGAATCGACAGGAGCTGAAATACCCTTTACACCTGTATCAATTACATGGTAGGTTATCTGCTGTTGCAGCAGTATGTCAATGGCATGGTCAGTTGTTTGAATCACCACAAGGGTATCAACATAGGTATCTTTACTCACCCTCACAGTAACCGGCAACACATCGGCCGGGACTTGCATCATGAAATAACCGTACGCATTGGTTACCGCAGAAAGCTGGTTGCTAATGTTGTAAATACTGGCATCGGATAACTTTTGTCCTGCTGCATCAAACACATAACCGCTGATGAATATTTTTTTCACCGGAGCATTTTCTGTCTGCACTGCCACAGGAGATAATATAACATAGTTCCCCTTCTGTTTAAACTGAACAGTTCCTTTGAAGAGTATATTTAACGCCAGTCGAAGTGGCTTGTGCTGAATACTCACCGAGACGTTTTTGTTCACCTGTATCTTTTGCGGATTGTACGAAAACTGAATACCCGTTTGAACTGCAATACGATTCAACACTTCCTTGAGCGGCTCATTCGCTACCCTAATATTGACCTCCCGCTCCAAAGCCGGAGGTAGTGCTGTGACATAGGTACCCGACAGCCAAAAAATCAGAATAACTAACCACCTCATGGATTACAGGCTTCACCCTTCAGGGTATATTCTCCATGAGTACTTTCTACTTGCAAGCCCAGAGTTTCAGCAATAATTTCCACCACAACTTCCTGCGGTTCATTGGTAAAATCAACCGTAATACGGCACCTTTCCAAAGCTGCATTACTCAAACTGATGGGAGTTGGATAAACCGCATTCAACTGTTGAATAACCTCGCCCAAAGTGGTGTTGCTAAAATGAAAAATCCGACTGTTGTCTTCTATGGCTTGCTGTAATAAACGCTCATCGTAAATTTTATTCAGAGCCGGAACATAATATCCCCGTTGGTTTTGGGTGAGGCGAAGTGTATCGTTTTCCGTAAACATCTCTACTATTCCTTCGGTTACCCAAACTTCAACAGTGTCCTCATCAGGTTGTGCCTTCACTTCGAAAGCTGTACCTATGTCCTGAATTAAAACACCACCGGCCTCCACAATAAATGGTTTACCGGCATCATGCTCTACTTTAAAGGTGGCTTTACCGGTTAATTTTATCCTGCGTTGTTTACCATTGTAACCGGCCAACAGAGTTAATGAACTGTTCTTATCCAACTCAACCTGTGTTCCGTCATCCAATGTTTTACTGATACCGTTTTCGCCTCCGTTAAGTGCTACATCAGTTGAACTTCCCTGATTGCTCAGGCGTGAAAGCAGCAACCCTCCCGTAATCAATATCACCAGCACGGCTGCTATACGTAGTGGCGTAAAGTAGCGCTTGAAATCAATCGGCAATACTTTAGCTTCTTTTTGAACATCTAATTGCGCCAATACATTTCGGTACATGGCTGCCGCATCAACAGAAATGTTTTGCTCACCGCGAACAAGAAAATAGGCCCGCTCACTTTTCTCCCAATGTTTCAGGTTATCGGGGTGTTGTTGTTTCCATTCTTCCAACTCCATAGCTTCTTCCGGCAAAGCTTCTCCGGAGAGGTAGCGTGCTATCA
>DATGWX010000089.1:0-2512 GCA_035299275.1 Bacteroidia bacterium | reverse complement strand
TACCTTCGCCACCTATTACCGCGTTTACTTCTTTCATTTTCTCCACCACATTCACCTCCCCCACAGCTGAAGCAAAATATTCACCTCCGGCTTTTTCGGTCACATCACGCAAAGCACGTGTGGAGGAAAGATTAGAAACCGTATTGCCTTTGCGGTGCTTTAACACATAATCAGCAACGGCAACCAAGGTGTATTCTTCTCCGAAGAAACTACCGTCTTCACTGATAAAGCACAAGCGATCCACATCGGGGTCTACCACCACGGCCAAATCAGCTTTGGAGTGTTTTACCTCCTGTGCCGCTGAGGTTAAATGCTCCGGCAATGGCTCAGGGTTATGAGGGAATTTTCCGTCAGGTGTGCAGTTGAGTTCAATCACTTCTGCCACACCTAAAGCACGTAACAACTGAGGCACAAAAATACCACCTGTTGAGTTTACTGCATCCACCAACACCTTAAACTTACGGGCTTTGATGGCTTTTACATCCACCAGATCAATGGCCAGTATTTTATCAATGTGTTTCTGCACGTAAGAATCATCTTTGGTTATTTTACCCAGTTTATCAACCTGTGCATATACTGTATTGTCTTTATCCGCCAACGCTAATACTTCTTCACCGTCAGCACCCGAGATAAACTCACCTTTGTGGTTCAGCAACTTCAGCGCGTTCCATTGTTTCGGGTTGTGACTTGCCGTAATGATGATGCCTCCTCCGGCATTTTCTTCGGTTACAGCAATTTCTACCGTAGGTGTGGTAGATAAGCCCAAATCAACCACATCAATTCCAAGCCCTATGAGCGTGCCGGTTACCAAATTACTCACCATTTCGCCTGAAATACGGGCATCGCGACCCACCACAATTTTCGCATGGCCGCTGTTCTTGAGCACCCAGCTACCAAAGGCTGCGGTAAATTTCACAATGTTGCCCGGTGTAAGTGCATCGTCAGACGTACCTCCAATGGTACCTCGTATGCCTGAAATAGATTTAATTAAAGTCACGTTAGTTCTGTTAGTTTTAAGGGTGGCAAATTTACGGGTTACAATTGTGCCCGCCAATGGGTAAAAGATGAATGTTATACACAGATATTGCGTATTCTTGCAAAAAAATGACTGATGCCGGCTGATTGGTTTGCTACATGGTTCGATTCCCCTTATTATCACCTGCTTTATCGCCACCGCGATGATACAGAGGCCGGGTATTTTCTGAAAAATCTGCTCAAATACCTGAACCCTGACGATAATTGCCACATAGCAGATATTCCCTGCGGCAAGGGCCGACATGCTATATATCTCAACAGGTTGGGCTATAAAGTAACCGGTTTGGATTTAGCCGCCAACTCCATTCAACTGGCTCAAAAATTTGCCAATGAACGGTTGAAATTCGGGGTGCATGACATGCGGCAACCGTATGAAAAAGAACAGTTTGACATTATTCTGAACCTGTTTACCAGCTTGGGTTACTTTGACAATGAAGCAGATAACCTCAAAGTGTTTCAATCTTTTCACAAAGCACTGGTGCCCAACGGACAACTGGTGGTTGACTTTTTTAATGCAGCTCACGTGCTCAAGCACCTGAAGACCTCAGATGAAAAAGTAGTAAACAGTGTTCATTTCAGTATCACCAAGCACATAGAAGGCAACCGCATCATCAAAACCATACAGGTAAAACACATGGATCGTGAGTTTACCTTTTACGAAAAAGTACAATTAATTACCCTGAGTGAATTAAAAAACTGGCTCGCAAGCAGCGGCTTTGAGGTAACCGATTTGTTTGGCAACTATAGTTTGGATAGTTTTGACGAAGCAACATCAGAACGCATGATTCTGAAAGCCATTAAAAAATGATCAGCATACTTTACCAATTGGACCGCGAACTTTTTTACTTCATTAACGGGAGTTGCGACAATGCGCTGTTTAACCTGATAATGCCGTGGATGCGTAACATGTATTTCTGGTTTCCCCTTTATGCAGTTATTATCGGGTACACCATCTATAGCTTTAAAAAGAAAGCACCATACGTATTGCTCATGGTAGCCTTAACCGTTACAGCCAGCGACCAGTTGAGCGGCAACCTGATGAAAAAAAGTGTGAAACGCCTGCGCCCGTGCAACAACGTTTCTATGGAAGGATATGTCATTGAACGGGTAACCTGCGGAAGCGGATACAGTTTTACCTCAGCACATGCATCCAACCATTTTGGTCTGGCGGTACTTATAATATTTTTATTTGCCTCACGGTTTCGTTGGGTAAAATGGGCAGCCCCCTTGTGGGCAGCTACCATCAGTTTTGCTCAGGTATATGTGGGCGTGCACTTTCCGTCTGATGTTACTGTGGGTGGTTTGTTCGGTATTTTGATTGCCCTGCTGATGATTCGTATTTTCAAACCTTATATACAAGAAGAAGCATAAATGAGCGGTTGGTTATTTCTTTTACTCGCGGCCTCTACCCTTACCGGTGGTTTGCTCCCTTTTGCCCTGCGCAAAAAAGCCAACGACACCTTACTCAAAACCCTGC
>DATGWX010000088.1:0-4389 GCA_035299275.1 Bacteroidia bacterium | reverse complement strand
ATTATCCTGTCGTTATTGTATTTAAGTTCATCAGAAAAGGCTGCTGCTTCAAATATCGTATCCGACATAAGTTTTAAGGCGGCCTCAGGTAATGGAATATCAAGCAGCATGGCTGCATCCATTACATACAGGGTGTCTCTCACAGTACCTGTTATAATGCCACCCGATTTAACTGTGAAACGGCCTTTAGGTAAACCCAAATTGATTTTACCTTCAGTGTAAATACTTTGTGTTTTATCATTCAGAAAAATAGCATTCCCCACCAGCTTGCCCAGCAAAAGTTTGTCCCAGCTTCCTGCTTTTAAAAGGGCTGCTTTATCATCATAAAAAAGCACGCCTGTTGCTCGTGTGAGTTCTAAATCAGAATAGTTTCGTTTTCTGTTAAAAAAGCCTTCATAAGCATGCGTAGAATCTGTTGATAAGAATGCTCCTGAAAACAGGAGTTGTTTCTCTTCGTTTCTCAAATCTTCATAGCGAATAAATACTGAATCGGGGTTAATGCGTTGAGTATGCCTGAACCACTCAGATTGCGGATATGGCAAGGTATGAACAGGCAATATATATCCGTCAAACTCCATATTGCGGTCATTACTTATAAGGGTGGCAGTACCCTTAAACTGAATCTTGGGGCTAAGGGTAAAGTTCATGGTATCACTAATAGGACCGCTGGCACTTGTGCGTCCGAATTTGTTTACGTAAATGTTTTCAAAATAAATTTCAAAATTTTTCTTTGTTCTGTCAGTGTAGGAATAAAATCCGTTGCCTCTGAAATTTTTGCGACCCAGTACATCTACATTACTTCGTACAATGGTATGAAAACGCTTAATGGTATCTGTGTAAATGGTGGAGTTTTTCAATGTGCGCATTAACGCATTCGGCTCAATATACACCCTGTTGCTGTCAGGTATTACGCGGGCATCAGCAGTATGAATGTAAGGTACTTTTTCAGCTACCACCAGATAATCATCTAAGAAGTAAGTAGCATTCCCTGCATTAAATATAAGTGAGTCCTGATCAGGATGAATAGAGCGGAAAAAGTTCTTTTGCACATTTTGAGCTGTGCCGGCCACATCTCTTGCTTTCATGTCAATTGTTTTCGCATCCATGTTCCAGCGGTAATCAGAGAATACCATCTGGTATTGGTTGTAGGGCAAATCCACTATCTGTCCTACTTTGTTTACTTTAAACTCTGCAAAACGTTTATCAAAATCCACAAATGCGTTCACGTCATTAATGATAATAGCAAACTTACCGGGATCAGCTGACGCTAAGCGAAAGTAGGCCTTATCCGTTTTAGTGGTAACCGGAGAGAAGTTAAACCTGCTGGAGAACAACTCCGCATTGTCCCAACTTAAACGGCCGTCTCCATACAATGTTTTAGGTGTGAGCACCGCATTACCTTTCAAATATGCACGCCCCTCAAACATGGCCATATCTTCATCCGTAGTTCCTATAAACATGGTGTCCTGATAGGCAATCCAGCGCTGGTACATATTTTTACCAGTCGCACTCGGATAAATATCCGTACGTTTTAATTCAAAGTTTCTCAAACTCGCATTGGATGAATCCAGATGAAGGAAATAATCTGCTGAATTACTTTGAGAGGCCAGGTAGGTAACTCCACCATTGCCATGGAATCCGTTATCACTAAGTGTAAGTGCTATGGCTCCTTTTCCTTTGGATTTACCTTCATTGATGTACAGGTCATATTCCATCATTTCACGCTTGAAGCCAAGGGAGGTGTCAGGCATGTACCGCAACACCTCTCTGAAATCTTTCATGATACCACCGGCATGAAGAGTGCCGTCAAACGTCATGGTATTGATATCAAAGTTATCCAAACTATCAATAGTGAAAGGGTCTATATCAAAATAGAATTTTAACGGATCGTAATCTACCTTGCCTCCTGTTGAAATATAATCATAGAACATGTTCGCGTTTTTCACACTCTCCAGTATGGGATATTCATCGCGCGGACCGTTCATTCCTCGTTTATTTCTTGGTTTATCAATCAGAATTTTTCCTGTTACGTTTTTCATTCTGTTGCGCAAAGGAAGCTGCCTACCACTGCTGTCTTCAGCGGTAAGTTGCAACTCCACATTGGTAAAGTTTACTTTAAACTGATCATACGAGAACAGGAAACCTTGGTCAGGACCGACTTTTGAAAAGAAGTCCATACGACCGGCATGTAGATGCCCCGCAAAATCAACGTCTCTGTTTTTTCTTATATTGATTTGCTGATCGGTAGGTTCTACATACACACTCTGAGAATCGGAGAAAATAAATCTTGTTACCCCCTGCACATTTAAATCATGGTTGACAAAGTTGAGCATGGCATGCGGCCTCTTCGAACCATCAATGGTGGAGGTGAAACGCAATACATCATAGTCAGTTTTATTGTTTCGTGCACGGAACCACTCAAAAGCTTTTTCACGCAACTTTATAGCTCCTGTGCGCGGGTTGTAAAGTAAAAAGCCGTTATCGTTCAGGTCAATAATTAATGCGACAACCTCCTGCTTTTTCAACCCAAGAAATGCAGCAAAATCTTCAATATGGAAATTCCATGTGGTGTCATTTCTATAGCTGAATTGCCTGATGGTGTATAAAGGGTGCTCGCTCAGAATTCCCTGAACCTTATCATACCGGGGCAAACGGTAAAAATTGAATGATTCAAAAACGGCAACACGCTCAGGGTTCAGGTTCAAGAAGTTCATGTGGGCATTATCCAGATTCCAGCGCAACTCATCCACGTAAAATTCAATTCGGTGGTAGGTATCCAGAAATGGTGCGGCAGTAATGGGCTCATTCGCATCCCTGTTCATGGTCACTATTTTCTTTGGCAGGTCATACACAAAGGTCATTTGCGGATGATAAATGGAATCATTGTCCACAAATATGATAACCGAAGCCTTTTCCGTAATTGTTTTTTGTTCGCCAATGGTAAACTCAAGCGCCTGCACTTTCATTTTGGGTTTTCCTTTGTACATAAAGACAAATGAGGCTTGGTTGTCTTCCGTCCCTATACCAATTATTTTAGTCCCTTTCATTCCGAATCCTCCGAGGAATTTTACTTCTCCTTTAAATTGCGGAAAATCAAAACTCTTCTCAAATGACTCAAATCTTGGAGACAAGGCTCTGTCGCCACCTGCATAAGCCATGTAGGCTTTTTCCATCAACCGTCCTTTTATAGGGAACTGAAATAGGTTTTTATTATAGAATGTAACTGTATCTACAGTGAATTCTGATTTTTTCAAATCAATTTTATAGCGGCCAAAATCAGCATATACTTTATTAGTATCTAAGAATGTGCGCGCCCAATCTATGTGGCCTTTATCACCCGTCCACAAATCAGTTACCGCATTAAAACTCCCTGTTGTATTCTTTACAAAAATGGTATCCCCCTGCGTGTAACACACCAGTGTAAATGGTTTAGAGAATTTAACTATGGGTTCATTTTTATCCAGTGACAGGTCAAACTCAGCTGATGTAGCCCTCCACTTTTTATTGGCATTTTCACTCAGAATTGTTTCTGAAAAAAGTCCCTGGGTAAAGCTTAAAAAGTCGAGGTAATTTTTGCGGGTTTTACCCATCATGGCATCAACCATTTTTTGCCACGATTCAATTTTTTGTTGTTGCCCTGAACTTATCATAGCATTGAGAGTAGCCAGATAACTTTCAAACTCAGGATTTACCCTGAATCGTTTCATGAGCATGTTGTTACAGGAAGTAATTACCGCTCTTTGCTGTTGCGCGGAGAGTTTACCGGCCATCCAATAGCCGGAGAATTCTTCTATTACTTTTGAGGATGATTCAATTTTAGCTGATTTGATATAATCTTCCAGTTCATCAATAAACTTGGGTGGTTCCACTGAAAAACTTTTAGGTGCCTGCTGGGCCAGAACAAACATGCCCTGCAACAGCAACACGCACAAAAGAAATACTCTATTCCTGCTCATCATTTAGTTAACGTTACTACCGCCCAGTTATTTTCAGTGGATAAATCTACAAAATTTAATCCTGCTTTGCGGGCTTCAGTTGTAATTTCTTCTACATCGTGCTCAAAAAAACCACTGAGTAGGAGGTATGATTCTGTTTGCATTAAAGCCGCCATTTTTTTCATGTACTCCAACAAAATATTTTTGTTAATATTAGCCAGAACAACGTCATACATTGCATGGCCTATACCTGAAAGTGATAACGTTTTTGTGCCAATCATTGGCTGCACATTGTTCAAATGAAAATTTTCACTGGAGTTGTCAAAAGCCCATTCATCGTTATCTACTACATCAATTACCTGTGCCCCGAGTTTTGCAGCCAATACGGCTAAAACACCTGTGCCCGATCCAAAATCAAGCACCGATTTCCCCTTAAAATCCAATTGCAACATAC
>DATGWX010000087.1:0-6864 GCA_035299275.1 Bacteroidia bacterium | reverse complement strand
ACATAACAGCCAAATATCAAGATGGGGAAAGTATTTTTAAGCATTACAATGTCATTGGACGGCTTTACTGCGGGTCCGATGATTTCTCAGGAAAATCCAATGGGTTTAAATGGTCAATTATTGCATAAATGGCTTTTTGCCAGCAAAATGGAGGCAGATGAACAGGTTGCCTCTGATATGTTCAGCAATTGCGGTGCAGTAATATTAGGCAGCAGGACGTACATAACAGCTATTGATGGTGTCTGGGAAAGTCAATCGCCATTCCCGGTTCCTGCATTGGTATTAAGTTCCCAAAAAATACAGGTAAAAAAAGGTTTTACGGTTGTTAACGATGGAGTACAAACTGCATTATCATTGGCAAAGTCAATTGCAAAGGAAAAGGACGTGCTGGTTATGGGTGGCGCAAACGTTGCTCAGCAATTTTTAGAAGCTGGTTTATTGGATGAATTACATATACATATTGCACCCGTATTACTCGGGAGTGGAACACGTCTTTTTGAAAAGGAAAACAACCGTGTAATTGAATTAACTAAAATCAATGTTATAGAAACGCCTGGTGCGACCCATTTATTTTTAAAGCAAGTTGCCAGATAAAATTGACCAGATCAGGAAACTTTCTACCCAGCCAGTGTTTTTCCAACCAGGTAATTACCAAGCATTTCTTTTTGTTTACTTGCCTGCATGGGGTGAAATTCACCAGCAAGCAAATCTCTGTAAAGGCGCTCTATACCTACTTTTTGATAATATGAATAACCACCCAATGAATCCATAGCAGCCTGGGCGCTAAGTTTGCCATGATTTGTTATAATCGATTTTGCCTGAACCGCCACTGCAGCCGAATTACTGCTCGGTTTGATGTTTAAGTTGTTGGCATTCTCAACTAATCTTTTATGAGCCATTTCAACAATCTGAAAGTGATTATGCATTTCACCAAGACTTGAAAGCGCATAAGGCTCATACTTTTCTCTCTTAGAGAATAACGCTATCGTTTTTTTGGAAATGGCTTCAACAATACCGGCATAGGTTGAAATGAAAACCGGGAATTGTAATGTGCAAACAGCATCCCAAACAGGGTGCCATTTACCTCTCTCCCGGATTAATGAAATCTTTTCCTCAGGAACAAACACATCTTTGAAATTAATAGAGTTGGATCCGGTGCCCCGCATCCCCATAGCATTCCAATCGTAAATAATCTCTACACCATCAGCGCTAAGGGGGGCCGAAAAATGCAATACCTGCTCTTTGACGCCATCGTCATAGGCACAAGTCATCACAGCAACATTTGCAATCGGTGACCCGCTGCAAAATGATTTCCTGCAGTTGATAATATAACCACCATCTGCTTTTCGGGCTGTTCCGTTTGAGGATACCCAGTCTCCGCCACCGGTGCTTAAAAGAATCCAATCCTTTTCCACAACCGCCTTTAGCGTTTTTGTTGCGGCTGCATCTCCGTTCAAATGCTTAAAAACCAGGACAGCCACCAGGTGCATGTGCATTGCTAGTGTAAGTGAAGTTGATGGGCAATAGTGGGCCAGATCTTTTAAAAAATAGCAAAGCTCCGAATATTCTACGCCGCCACCCCCAAGTTCAGCAGGAATTAAGGCCTTGTAAACACCATTTTCTTTTAAAAGGCAAAAGTTTTTTTCGGCAAATTTATTCTCCGCATCATAGGCCAATCCTTGTTCTTCAATTTGTGGACCTAGTTCAAGCAGGATGTTCTGTAAATTCATTTTTAGTGGATTAGTTTAACTGATTAATCGCGCCACAATACATTATATTGATAGCAACTTCAAGATTAGTTGGACAGTCCAAACTTACCCCGGTTAAACACACTAGTCATTCACTTTTGATTCAAAAACTAGTATAATCGATCCATTATTATAAGTACCATCAATAAGGCTGGATATGGTCTATGGCAAACTCTTTTGGTGACATTCCGAATCGCTTTTTAAAGGCCCGTGAAAAATAGGTAGGGCTTGTAAAGCCTGAGTCATAAGCAATTTCGGAAATCGTTTTATGATTTAGTTTGATAGCGGTAAGGGATTTTTGAAGCCTGATTTCCTGAATAAATTGATTCGGGGATTTAGATGTTAAAGACCTTAATTTCCGATTCGCCTGGGATTTGCTTACGCCTAATCCCACACTTAGTTTTTCAACAGTTAAGGCTGGATTATTCCATTCTTTTTCGAAATATTCCATTAGCGATCGTAAAAAGATCTCGGTATTCAAATCAAGCACAGCAATTGACTTGTCTATGGTTCGGTTAAAGTTTTCACCCTCAAAGAGATCTTTGACTTCTGATGTTACCATTACACGCCCCTGAGTTATTTCACACAGGTATTTTGACATTTTTGAGGCATCTTCAAATATGTTCACTTTGTCAGTTACCGGAACGCCGGCACTTAAGCCCATTTTGATATTTAAATTGAAAGAATGGGATGTATTTGCGGGTATGGATTGATTTTCCAGCGCGCATAGAACGGCATTGGTAACCGAATCAAATGACACCAGGATGTAATTATCCTTCTGCTTTACCGGTCGTCCGTTAAATTTAGTGATGTTGTTTTCCAGCGATTGATTTGCCAGTTTAACCGTTTTTTCCAGTTCGTCGGTATCACTATTTTTTAAATGGGTTCTTTCAATTTTAGCAGCCATTAAAATTCTAAAGGCAGGGTCGTCAATAATGTTGAGCCTGGTATTTCTTACATTTTCAGGATCTCCAATTCTCCCTAAAAAAGATTCAACTATGGTAGTGTCTACTTCTATTATTTTATGTGGAACATCGCCATGTGCATGGAGGTGCATGGCTTCTATGGCCTTTTCGTCTGGCGCTTCGATCAGGCAAAAGGCAATTTTTCTTTTTTCATCACACCAATAGGTCATTCCTTTACAACCAAATAGTTGCTCGACTTTCAGATCTTCCTGATGCATTTGTGCCACACGTTCTGCAGTAACATCTTCAGGCATATCGTGGCGATCCATATAAATTGGCATCCAATATTAATATTTTGGTACCGCCAAACTAATGCTTTTTGCATTTGCCTGCAACTGCTTCCCCAACGATGGGAAGTAATAAAACCCATTCTGGCCCGCTCGTTATTGCTGAAGCCTTCATTGTAAAAACAATTCTGCCATTTCCTTTCTCGATTCCTCAGCCCCGATCTGTAAACGTCTCTCATACATTTGTTTTGCATCGTTCCCGGCAACATAATGTACCTGGTCTTTGCCATCAGTTGCTGCTTCGTAAACTACAGCTACAATATCCTCTGCGTCTGATCCTGCCTTCATTAAATCCGGATGGGACACTTTACTGAGGTAAGTATCCAGCATTTTTTTATAAGGTTCAGCGGATGAAATAACCATACTGGATCCAAAATCCGTTTTTATAAATCCCGGTGCAACAGTTTTGATCTGAATTCCAAAAGGCGCTAATTCATAACTCATTCCTTCAGTAAAGCCCTGCAGGCCCCATTTCACAGTATGATACAGACTGTCCAATGGGAAAGTGACCAGCGCGGCTATTGATGTAATATTAATAAACAACCCGCTTTTTTTTGTTCTGAAGTGCGGTACAAAGGCCTGCGTCACTCTGATGGCGCCTAACAGGTTTGTATTAATTTGCATGAGCAGCGACTCTTCTGTTACGCTTTCCAACGGTCCTATGGCGCCATAGGCAGCATTATTCAATACTACATCTATATCTCCCATCGCTATTGCTGCATCCACAGCTGTTTTAATTTGCCCGGGGTTGGTTATGTCAAGAGCTAATACAGTTACACGTTCCATCCCTTCAAAATCCTTTGCCTTGTTGATGTTACGCATAGTGGCAATCACATTCCAACCTTTGGAATGGAATAAATGCACGGCAGCTTTTCCAAGTCCACTGGAAGTACCGGTAATAAAAATCGTTTTCATGTAATTTTTTTTATAGTGTTTTTATAATCAGTTTATATTCCAAAAACGGCCTTTGGTTCTAGAAATGCTTCTAAGCCAAACTTTCCGAATTCTCTTCCAATCCCGGACTGTTTGAAGCCTCCAAAAGGAGCTCTAGGTTCATCCACAAAACCATTAATTGCCACTCTGCCAACCTGAAGCTGTTCAGCTATTTTCTTTGCTCGTTCCAGGTCTGTGCCGGCAATATAGGCGTGCAGGCCATACATGGAATCGTTTGCAATCCTAACGGCGTCGGCATCATCCTTATAAGTAATCACAGAGAGTACCGGCCCAAAAATTTCCTCCTGTGCTATGGTCATGTGATTGTCTACTTTGACAAAGACTGTAGGTCTGGTGAAATTCCCTTTGTCTAAACCTTCAGGATGACCCATACCACCGGTTAATAATTCAGCTCCCTCTTCAATCCCTTTTTTAATATAATATTGAACCCTCTCATATTGTTTTTTAGAAACTGAAGGTCCTATTGCAGAATTTGGGTCAGTGGCAGGACCCACTTTCATAGCCTCTACACCTTTTTTTAAGGCGGCGAATATCTCGGCTTCTCTACTCTCCGGGATCAATATACGGGTGCCTGCAGTACAGGATTGACCGCTATTTTGTAATCCTACCTGCAAGACAAACTGAATTGCTTTTTCCAGGTCAGCATCCTCCATTATTATCGAAGGCGATTTTCCACCTAACTCTAAGGTTACGCGTTTCATCGTATCGACAGCGTTCTTAGCAAGCTGTTTGCCTATACCGGTAGAACCAGTGAAAGAAATTTTATTTACTCCCGGATTACGGGTGATCTCATTTCCTACTACTTCTCCTGTGCCATGCAAAACATTAATCAATCCGGGAAGCAATCTGGCTTCGTTGAATATTTCAGCCATTGCATGAGTTTGCAGGGGACTCAAATTGCTGGGTTTTATTACTACAGTGCAGCCGGCTGCAATTGCAGTAGATGCCTTTACGCACATGAACCATAGGGCAATATTCCATGGACAAATTAAACCAGCTACACCTACAGGCTCTAAAATCACTTCCGTGCCCTCTTTTAAATTGTAGCGAAATGTCTCTGGTTTCACTTGTTCCTTTGCCACCAACCAGGATCTCGTGGCATCCTGCAAGGCAAATTTGGTGAACCATTGCGGTGATCCATATTCGATGTTAATAATATTTAACAGGTAATCAGACTTTGCCGCCATTACATCATGAATCCGTTGCAGGTATTCCTGGCGTATTAGTAAGCTGGATTGCGAATAGATTTTAAATGCTGCATTAGCTGCACTGATGGCATTTTGTGTATCTACTTCATCAGCTAAAGTCACCCTGGTAATGATCTCGCCGGTTGATGGATTTTCCAGTTCCAATAGTTTTGTTCCATGTGGAGTAACAAACACCCCGTTAATGAAAACCTTGTTTACTGTTTGCATAAATTATTTTTTGCTTTATACAAATGTCTGGTCATCGGTTTTTAGGTGCATTGTTATTAAGCTCAAATTGCATTGCTAAAAAGGTCAATTAGCGATTGCAACAGGACTTTTCATGAGATAGTATCGAAACCGGGCAACAATTTCTATCGGTAGCACTTTGTTGTTGGCCGCATTTTTTCTAGTTACATTCGCTAAGCACTAAACACAATGGAAATCAGGCAATACCCATTTTATTTTAAAGCCACAGTAATTCTTTTTGGAATTGTGCTGTTGGTGTATGTTCTATTTAATTTGCAAGACATCATCATCCCGCTTGCATTTGCCATGGTGCTGGCCATATTGCTGAATCCTGTTTTTAACTGGCTCCAACTGCGGCACATACCCAAGATACCGTCTATTATCATGACGATACTGCTGGCGTTGATCGTATTTGGAGGGATCATGTTTTTCCTGTCTTCGCAGATCGTAAAGTTCAGTGATCTACTTCCGGAGTTAAAAGAGAAAATGGGTGCGCTTAATACACAGTTCGTCGAATGGACCCAGGCGCACCTTGGGATCTCCGTCCAAAAACAGGTTACACTGATCAATGAAGCATTAAACAATAGTAAGGGCTTGGTAGGTTCAACACTCAGCACCGCAGTAGGCACCCTGGGTATCATTCTCTTACTGCCTGTGTATATTTTTCTTTTTCTGTTTTATAAGCCGTTAATCCTGAATTTTCTTTTTGAAGTATTTGCAGAGGAGAATTCAAAGCAGGTCGGTGATATAGTGAATGAGACAAAAACCGCTGTACAAAGTTATATGGTAGGGCTGCTGCTTGAAGCTTTGATCGTCGCTATACTTAATTCAACCGCGTTATTGATATTAGGTGTTAAGTATGCCGTCCTGATCGGTGTTATTGGTGCCATTTTAAATGTAATACCCTATATCGGTGGTATCATTGCCATAGCATTGCCGGTTTTGATAGCCACTGTCACAAAAGACGGGTATAGCACGCAGTTGGGAATTATAGCCGCCTATCTTATTATTCAGTTCATAGATAATAATATACTGGTGCCAAGGATTGTTTCTTCCAAAGTGCAGATCAATGCCCTTGTTTCCATCATTACGGTTTTACTAGGCGCTGCACTTTGGGGTGTTCCGGGCATGTTTCTTTCCATTCCCTTCGTTGGAATTTTGAAAATAATTTTCGACCGGATCCCTGACCTTAAGCCCTGGGGGAAATTGTTAGGGGATACAGTACCTGCACGTCATAAAGGGGAATTGTGGAATTCGGGAAGAAAGAAAACGACACCTAAATGACCAGTCCATCTTACGACTTCCCTACCAGCTTCCACTTGTACGTTCCATTCTCGTTCACTATGCCCCAATAGTCGAACGTTCCAATCTTCCTGTCTCCATTATCATCCAACATTGTTGGGCCTGTGATCCCAAAGAATCTGTATGATGTTTCAGTGAAACCTGTTTTCATCTTAGAAAAATCCTGCAATGCACC
>DATGWX010000086.1:0-4318 GCA_035299275.1 Bacteroidia bacterium | reverse complement strand
ACTTAAACACATTCCTTATATTCGTCTCATGCAAACCAAACGCCTTTCGTTTACTGATTGCGTGATGCTGATTATGGGTTCCATGATTGGCTCCGGAATTTTTATTGTTCCCGCAGCCATGTCGCGGGAATTAAATTCTCCCCTTCTGCTTTTACTGGCCTGGGGAGTAACTGCTCTGCTCACAGTTTTTGCTGCATTAAGTTACGGTGAGCTGGCCGCCATGATGCCCAAAGCAGGCGGTCAATACGTGTACCTGCGCGAAGCTTATGGCAAACTCTTTGGCTTTCTCTATGGCTGGACTTTGTTCACCGTTATTCAAACCGGAACCATTGCGGCCGTAGGTGTGGCATTTGCTAAATTCAGCGGAGTGTTTTTCCCCGCCATTTCTGATACCAACGTACTCTTCACTATAGGCTCATTGAACATCCAAACACAACAGGTACTAGCTATCATCATCGTATGGATGCTTACGTTTTCAAATTTCAGAAGTGTGAAAAGCGGTGCACTCGTGCAAAATATTTTTACAGTAACTAAAATAGGAGCTATTGCTTTTATGATTATTGCCGGTGTGTGGTACATCAGCACACATACCGCACAACAACCCGACTGGAGCCTGCCGCTTGATTTTTCATCGGTGGGTTTCTGGAGCATTTTTAGTGTGGCGCTGGTAGGTTCCATTTTCTCAGCCGATGCCTGGAACAACGTTACCTTTACCGGAAGTGAAATTGATAAACCTGAACGCAACCTTCCCTTGTCACTTATTACCGGAACTTTGCTGGTGCTTAGTCTGTACTTTTTTATCAATGTGGTGTACTTAAAAGCCTTGCCCTTTGAAGCCATTCAACAGGCTCCATCCGACAGGGTAGGTACGCTTTTACTGCAAACAGTATTTGGCGAAACCGGCATGTACCTGATGGCGGCTTTGATTATGATTTCCACGTTTGGATGTATTAACGGCTTAACACTTTCAGGCGGGCGTGTGTATTATGCCATGGCGTTGGACGGACTGTTTTTACCTCAAGCCAAAAAACTCAACGCGCACCATTCACCCAAGGCAGCTTTAATGATGCAAGCCATCTGGACCAGCGCCCTCACCCTCTCCGGCTCGTATGGTGATTTACTCGACTACGTGGTGTTTGCTGTATTGCTGTTTTATATTCTGACAGTACTGGGCGTTTTTATCCTGCGTAAAAAACAACCTGATGCCATACGGCCCTATAAAGTATGGGGCTACCCGGTGGTGCCCGTAGTATACATTTTACTTGCCCTGTTTATTTGCGTCAGCTTACTTATTTACAAACCAAGTTTTACGTACCCGGGATTGTATATTGTACTGAGTGGTGTGCCGGTGTATTATGTGGTGAAATGGTTTTCGAAAAGTAAGTAAGAGTGAGGCGTATTGCTCATTCGCTCAATCAAAATATCCTTTCACTCAATATATCATTGAACAACAATCGTAAGTGCAACCGATTTGTGATATTGCTTCTCTATAAAGCAATAGTCATAATATAATTCCATTGCATATGAAAACAAATATTACTACTGTAGCATTCCTTATTTCGCTCTTTTCATTCGCTCATGGAATGTTTGCTCAAGGTCCTTCTGTTTCCGACTTTAACCCAAAAGCAGGAAGTTATAACACCCCGGTAATGATAATCGGATCGGGATTTCATCTACATCCCGATTCTAACTATGTTTACTTCGGTAATGTGAAAGCAACTGTTGACAGTTGCAGCAACACTGCCTTATATGTAAGGGTTCCAAGTGGGGCACAATATAAAAAGATAAGTGTAACCGCAAACTACCAAACAGCATCATCCTTACAGCTTTTTAAACCCAGAGAGAATTGTATGCCTTCATTATCTTCTGCTTCTTTCAAAACACCCTTTTTTCTACCACCGGCAGGACTTTCATTTCCTGTTTTTCCTGTGATTGCTGATTTTGATTTGGATGGTAAGCCTGATGTGGCCACAGTATCAAAATCCGGGACTCTACAGAAAATCAATGTCTATAAAAACAACACCATAACCAGGGCAAGTATGGACTCCACTTCTTTTACCAAACTGGCTGATATCAATACTATTTCATCCGGTTCAGCAGCCGGTGGCACTAACATTGCCATTGGAGATATAGATGGTGACGGCAAGCAAGACATTGTTGTACCCGGAGGTAATCACACCATTGTAGGGGTACATAGAAACACCGGTTCACCAGGCACTATTCAGTTTGATCAGGTTATTTCCATAGCAACAAGCGGGTTACCCATTTTTGCTGCATTGGCTGATATTGACCGAGACGGCAAACTTGATATTGTTACCATCACATCCGGAGCTTCACCTGCGCTTGTTGTACACCGCAACCTGAAAACTTCACCTGGCCCTATAATTGCTACTGACTTTGCTGCTGCTGTTACATTTCCTCTGCCAGGTACAAATGGTGCATCCCATATGGATATCGAAGATTTGGATGGTGACGGTAAGTTGGATATTGCAGTTGCATGTAGTTCTGCTGCTTCAATTCGCGTGTTTAGAAACAACAGCACTTCGGGAATAATAAATGATAGCTCTTTAACAGCATCCTACACATTTGCCACAACTAATGTTCCTATGGGAATCAGGTTAATGGATGTTGACGGTGATAATAAAGCTGACATTGTATACTCCAGAGTAAGAGTACCTGTATTTAGCATGCCTGACAGTATTGTTACAGTACATCGAAATCTGATTACGACCTCTGGAGCCATTGGTACAGGCAGCTTTTCCGGCCCTTTTCATTTTCCGATAAGGCTAAATAACAATGCGCATTACTTTGATATGGCTGATTTTGACGGAGATCTGAAGCCGGATATTGTAACACCCAACTTTTTGCCTGCAACAATTAGTGTATCAAAAAACACATCAATAGGTAGCACAATCTCTTTGTCAGCCGGACGTTTACCGCTCATATCTCATCCAAAGTTCATTCGGCCAACGGGTATTGCCATTGGTGATTTGAACGGGGACAATATGCCTGACATTGTATGCATAAATCAGGGGCAGGGCATATTCACTCCAAGCATTGCTGTTATTGAGGGAATAAAATACGCTGTTCATATTCAAAGTGTAAACGCTAACCCAATATGTGCAGGTAATAATATTACTCTCAGCTATACTGCACTTGGCACACCCATTAATGTTAACTCAACCGCGTTATATTTACTTTTATCTGACAGTAACGGCTCGTTTGGCAATATGAATGTCATAAGCAGTAAAAGTGGATTTCAATCGGGCAACATAACAGCACAAATACCACAAAACACTGCACCCGGTAACAGGTACAGAATTTTGCTCACACCATCTAAATTTCTATCTGCCTGCGTTGATACTGGATACCCCATTCAAATAATATCAGCCGGCAACTTTACACCGATAATTACATCTTCTTATCCTACAGGTGCCATTACACTTTGCACCGGAGATAGTGTGCAGCTTAAAGCCAGTCCTGTCGGCAATTTCACCTATCAATGGATGCGCAATAACACAAATATTCTTTTAGCTACGGATTCTATCTATTATGCAAAAGACAGTGGAAATTATATTGTAATAATAAGAACTAATGGTGGGTGTCAGGGTAACTCTAATATACAAAACATTGCGCTATTGCCACTACCGGCAAAACCTGTTATAAATAAAAATGGGAATACTCTTGAAACATCATTGGGTTATAGCTATCAATGGATGATGAATAATCTGATGCTGATAAATGACACGCATTACACAATTACTCCAACTCAGTCTGGCAACTTTACGGTTCGCATTACTGACAGCAATGGCTGCTCTAATACTTCTGACCCCTACTCATTTCTTACCTCTTCGGGTAGTATTGAAAATAAGCAACCACTTACCGTCTACCCTAACCCAAACAAGGGGGTATTTGCAGTAACATACAGCACTCCTTCTTCAGAAAGGATTCTTATAACTCTTACTGATGTATGTGGCAAAACAGTATTTAATAAATACATACAAACTGTACCCGGAGAAAACAGAATGGAAATAAACCTTGATAATAAAATAAATTCAGGAGTCTATCTGTTTCAATACCACAATACCCATCGAAGCGGACATGTAAAGGTTATGGTAGAGTAGTATAAAAAGACTTTGGTGAGAGAATCCATTTAACTTATCCGGGATTGTATATTGTATTGAGTGGTGTGCCGGTGTATTATGTGGTGAATGGATTTTCGAAAAAGTAAGTAACTGTGAGGTTGGCGGGGACGACAACCTTGAACAAAAATCATTGACTATATTTCACTCCTTTACAATTTTAGCTCGTCTACCTG
>DATGWX010000085.1:0-2982 GCA_035299275.1 Bacteroidia bacterium | reverse complement strand
GTTTCAAAGTTTAAACCAGGCGGTTGTTATCATCAGGGTAAATACTGATGGGTTGGTATTTTTTAGCAGCTTCGAATTCCATGCTGCAATAGGAAATCACAATAACCAAATCTCCCACCTGCACTTTGCGGGCAGCGGGTCCGTTAAGGCATACAATGCCTGAGTTGCGTTCACCCTTTATGACGTATGTTTCCAAACGTTCTCCGTTGTTGATGTTTACTACCTGAACTTTCTCGTTTTCAATCAGGTTAGCCGCATCCATTAACGCCTCATCTATGGTAATACTGCCTACGTAGTGCAATTCAGCCTGGGTTACTTTGGCCCGGTGAATTTTTGATTTTAATAATTGAATATGCATAAATCGCGGCAAAGGTAGGCCAAAAGTTGGAATTGCCCAATGCAGCTTATATTGAGTGACTTAGCTTTTTTCAAACCTGATTTTAATCAGGGAACTTGTGCAATTCAGCCTGTTACTTTGCCCTATAAAACTACCTCATTATGCAACTGAATGCTTACCTTACTTTTAATGGCACCTGCGAAGCAGCCTTTACTTTTTATCATTCTGTATTAGGCGGAGAACTTGCCCCCTTCTCCCGTTTTGGTGAATCACCTGTTGCCGTGGGTGAAGCGGATAAAAACCGTGTGATGCACGTTACGCTCACTTTTGAAAACAATGTGCTGATGGGCAGCGACAGTATGCCCGGTCAACCACTTACCGTTGGAGATAACATTTCTCTTTCGCTCAACATCCCGCAGATTATGGATATGGAACGGGTGTTTCAACGCATGGCTGAAGGAGGTATTGTTACCATGCCTTTGCAGGATACTTTTTGGGGTGCACGCTTTGGCATGCTGCGCGACCGTTTTGGTATAAACTGGATGTTCAATTGTGATTTGAATTAGGCTACAGGAGTTTTCAAGTTTCGATTTGCATGAGTTTGATGCTGAAAAGTAATCAGTTTTTAATTCAGAAAAGGGTATTTTTTTAATATGATTCAATCCAATAGAACAAGTAAAACCTTTACCTGTTTTTGTAGGTACCCCGATTGTATTTTATAAAATTCTTTTTACCTTAGTTTGCGTGAAAACATCTCGCGTAATCTTTTTTGTTTTTTTCTGTATCCTGATGGCCACAGGGGCAAGGGCTCAATGGGTGCCGGTTGCACCGCAATGGGGTTCCCACTGGATGTACGATGTACACTTTAAGGATCAAAACGGAGTGACGGTAGGGCAGCGAGGTTTGATTACAACCAGTTCCGACAGCGGGTACACGTGGACCACACGGCCACATGCCAGCGGATATGAGTTAAGCAGAATAGGTTATGCCGGTGGAAATACCTATTACGCTTGTGGTGAAAAAGGCGAAGTGATTCGTTCTTCCAATTTGGGGCACCATTGGTCACGCACTCCGGTTCCTTCTGCTGAAACACTTAACAGCATCAGTTTTATTAATACGCAAACGGGATGGGTAGCAGGTGAAAATGGTGGGTTATTTAAAACTGTTAATGGAGGTGCAACCTGGCAAAAAAACGATTCCATTCAATCGGGTACACAGGGAATTGCTTACGTTAAATTTTTTAATGATACAGCAGGAGTGGTGGTATTCAGAAACGGCACAGCCAAACGCACCACCAATGGCGGACTTACCTGGGTGAGTTATGCCACAGGCTTAAGTAATGTGTATGTGCGTGACGCTTCATTTATGTCACTTACTCGCGGCTGTTTTTTGTGGGGATATCAGTTTCATACCGTTGTAAGTATGCGGCAAACCATGAACGGTAATACTTTTTCAGATATAACCTCCTACACCTGTATAGCCAATGAAAATCTCAGTCGTATAATCATGATGAATGATTCTTCCATGTATCTGTTGAACAATTTTAATATGGCAGCTTATTCCACTAACTCAGCCGCCACATGGAGTAAAGAATATTTTTCGGGTTTACCGTATGCAGGTCCGCTCATCTTTGGTTATTTTTTTCCTAATCGAGCAGCAATTGTATTGATGGCTGAGGGATATGTGTTGCGAAGGGCGGCACATGGAGGCTGGACTAACCTTCGCAATGCTCCACCAGTTCCGGTAACCACCAATTACTGGACATTTTCAGATTTGTTGTACCGGGATACCTTGCATGCCGTGGGCATGTACCGCGATTTAAACCGAACATTGTTTTTACGTTCAGCAAATGGAGGAAAAAACTGGGACATTACAGATACGGTTACACCCGCAACCTTATATTATTCCAGGGCATCGGCCAACAAGGTATATATGCTCACCACCAACGGGCAGGTGTATAAATCAACAGACACCGGAAGTACATGGAGCAGCACCAATACCTGTCCATGTAAAACGGCAGCACAGCAGGTGGTATCATATCGTTTTTTTGATGATACAGGATATTTATTTTGCAGCGATAAGAGTTTGTATTACACAACCAACGGTGGTTTGAGCTGGAACCTGCGCAGCAGCTCACCCTCATTTACACAAGTAGTTTCGGTAAACAACGCTAAATGGTTTGCTTTATCCAACAGCAGTATAAAAGGAAGCTTTTATTTATACCGTTCAGCAAATGCCGGCATCAGCTGGGATTCAGTATCACTTAATGGTGCAATCCCCGGAGCTGATTTTTCAGCCGGGATATATGCGATGCAGGACAGTATTTTATTTATGACCGCACAATACCAGGATAATGCTGCGCCATTTTATAAAACTATTCATCGGTTGTTTCGATCGTCAAACAATGGTAATACTTGGAAAGAGATGAGTGTGGGAGGGCCGCGCAAATCAGGCGATGTATTAACCGTTCCTTATGCACCTGCGCTATTTACCTCTTCCGGAAGTTCGGTTTGGATGTGGGGCTACAACAGTAATTATCCCGTATTTCATTCTCCCGATGCAGGGGTCAATTGGTATGCACAATACCCGAAAGTATATATGGAGTTTCCGTTTGTACACGCACTCAATTCAAATACGGCTTATGC
>DATGWX010000084.1:0-6116 GCA_035299275.1 Bacteroidia bacterium | reverse complement strand
CAATCCAAGATAACCATCAGCGGTTTGTGCATACTTCAATACCACAAAGGGGCGCTGTTGCTGATGAAATGTAAAAAAACGTTTATTCAATTCATCTGCTGCTGATTTCAAAATTCCTGTTTCCACCTTTACTCCGGCTTCTTGTAAACGGGCTATTCCTTTTCCTGAAACCAACGGGTTGGGGTCACTGCTGGCAATAACTACCTGCTTTATTCCCGAATCCAGAATTAACGATGTACAGGGAGGTGTTTTGCCGAAGTGATTACAAGGTTCGAGAGTAACGTACAAGACACTTTGGGGTAACAGGGATTTATCGGTTACAGATGTTATAGCATTCACCTCTGCATGTGCACCACCGTATACTTTGTGCCACCCTTCACCAATTATCTCATTATTGTGCACCACCACACAACCCACCATCGGGTTGGGAGCAACCTGTCCGTGACCGTTTTGAGCCAATTCCAGTGCACGTTGCATAAATAAATGATGGGCTGACATGGTGCGAAAATACCATTCTTTTGTATTTTGCTGCTCTTTCAACTATGACATACAAAGAATTTCAGCAAAAAGTGACCTCAGAACTCGCTTCAATTTACGACAATGATGAAGCAGAACAAATCACCTGGATGTTGCTGGAAGAAGCCTCCGGTTTCAGCAGAAGTAAACTTCGCACCCTTGACCGGGAGGAAATCTCAGAAACGTTTACGTTTCGCGTTTACAAATACCTGCACAGTTTAATGCAGCATCAACCGGTGCAATACGCTTTTGGTTACGCCTGGTTCTACAAACAGAAATTCTTGGTAGATGCTGCTGTTCTTATACCACGAAAAGAAACCGAAGAATTAGTGTATCTTGTAGTGAAAGAGTACCGAGGCCGGAAAGCATCCATCCTTGATATCGGCACCGGTAGCGGATGTATTGCCATCTCCCTGCAACTGGAATTACCTGAAGCAGATGTTATGGCCATTGATATTTCGTCAGAAGCGCTGACAGTGGCTAAAAAAAATGCCGCTAATCTTAATGCCGCTAAAGTGCGTTTTGAACAACTGGATATACTGAATCAGTCAGCTTGCTCCGGTTTAGAAAAGTTTGATGCTATAGTGAGCAACCCGCCCTACATTACTGAAACTGAAAAGACTGATATGAAAAACAATGTATTGCTGCATGAGCCACATCAGGCATTGTTTGTAACCAATAATGACCCTTTGCAGTTTTACAAAGCCATAACTGCACTAGCCTTAAAACACCTGAACAAAGGAGGCATGCTGTTTTTGGAATGCAATGAATCATTCGCTTCACAGGTAGCTGACTTACTTCATCAAAACAATTTCACCGAAACAGAAATTTTAAAAGATATGCAGGGAAAAGACCGCATGGTTACTGCAAAAATTCAATAATAACATGGACTTAAAAAACAAAATAGCCATTGTAACGGGCATAAGTAAAGGCATTGGAAAAGCAACTGCACAACAACTGCTGAACAAAGGGTGCAAAGTGGCCGGATTAGGCAGAAATGCTCCGGATTACACGCATGAGAATTTACTCTTTATTTCCTGCGACATCAGAAAACATGAACAGGTTGAACACGCTTTTGAATTAGTGAGAAAGCAATGGGGTGAAGAGTTGCACATCCTGATGAACAATGCCGGCCTGGGTTACTTCGGATTTCTGGAAGATATCAGCTACGATCAGTGGGACGAATTGTTTGACACCAATGTGAAAGGTCTTTTCCATTGCACCAAGATGGCTTTACCGCAAATGAAAAAACAACAATACGGACACATTATCAATATCGCATCAACAGCTGCTTTGGAAGGTATGCCGCAAGTCTCTGCTTATTGCGGAACCAAGTGGGCCGTAAAAGGGATATCAGAATCACTGTTCAGGGAAGTGCGGGATTTCAGAATTAAAGTAACCTGCGTTTACCCCGGTTCAACCAAAACAGATTTTTTCAGAAACAGCCCGGGCATTCAACCTCATGATTATATGCTGATGCCCGAAGATGTTGCTTTAAACATTATTCAGGCGCTTGAGATGCCCGACAATTTTCATACGGTAAACCTTGAGATACGTCCGTTGCAACCCAAAGGACCGAAAGCTTAGAACGTTATTTTTGCCCTACTGTTATTACAGATAGCCCTACCCTTTTCAACATGAGCTTATCCAGCACTTTGCTGATAGGAATAATAATGTTGTACAACTTCATCTGTGATTTAGGGATAGTCTTATTCCGTTGAATTTTACCTGAAACATACCAACCCAAAATTCCGAGTGCATTAAAGTACCTTGACTCTATGAGATGAAATTGATTCTCTCTGAATAGCTTGTTTAATGTATGTTTGGTATACCTCCGAAAGTGGTAGAGCTCTCTGTCAAACTCATTGTATAAGGATTGAAATGCAGGAACCAGAATTATGAGCTTCCCACCTTTTTTCAAAAGTTTGCGGCAGTTGTGAATGGCCAGCTTATCATCTTCAATATGCTCCACCACGTTTAAAGCGAAAATAGTATCAAACTTTTCAAACAAGTGGCTGAACTTAGTATCAAAATCAGGAGTTACGATATCCAAATCAAGCACCCCGCCTAAAGTTTTTTGATTTTCAAACTTTCTGGTTAATTCAGCTCTGTAGTTCTCTCTAAGATCACTTACATATAAATGCTGGTGGTTATTCAGAAAAAACTGAGAGATGTTGCCTATACCACTGCCAATTTCCAGAATGGTGCCTTTGCAATGCGGGTTAACCTGATCATACATCCAACGATTAAAGTTTTCTGCTTCGGCTATCACGTCAAGGTTTTCAAAACCTTCCTGGTCAATTTCTTTAAATTCAAACTGTTTAGTCATGCGGTTGCGAAAATACAGTATATTCTTAGTTCACACAAAGTAGAAACAGGTTTGAAAAAAAAACCTATTTTTGCCCTGCTAAAAAGAAAAGCATGAGAGTAATACAATTTCGTGAAGCCCTGAGAGAAGCCTTGAGTGAAGAAATGCGCAAGGATGAAAATATCTTTTTGATGGGTGAAGAAGTGGCCGAATACAACGGAGCATACAAAGTGAGCCAGGGAATGCTGGAAGAGTTTGGTGAGAAACGGGTGATTGACACCCCTATTGCCGAGTTGGGTTTTGCCGGCATTGGTGTAGGGGCTGCCATGAACGGTTTGCGTCCGGTGATTGAATTCATGACCTTTAATTTTTCTCTAGTAGCCATTGATCAGGTAATTAACGCAGCCGCTAAAATATACCAGATGAGCGGTGGTCAATTCAATGTACCTATTGTTTTCAGAGGCCCTACAGGTTCTGCCGGACAACTGGGAGCTCAACACTCACAGGCATTTGAAAATTGGTACGCCAACTGCCCCGGATTAAAAGTAGTGGTACCATCTAACCCCTACGATGCGAAAGGTCTTTTGAAATCAGCCATTCGCGATAATGACCCTGTGATTTTCATGGAATCAGAACAAATGTATGGGGATAAGGGAGAAGTACCTGAAGAAGAGTACCTCATCCCCATTGGCAAAGCAGATATAAAACGGGTTGGTACTGATGTCACCATTGTTTCCTTTGGAAAAATAATGAAGGTTGCCTTGGCTACTGCTGAAGAATTAGCTCAGGAAGGCATTTCTGCTGAAGTAATAGATATGCGCACAGTTCGCCCGTTGGATTACGAAACCGTTATTGAATCTGTTAAAAAGACCAACCGCTTAGTAATTGTAGAAGAAGCCTGGCCTTTGGCCTCAATCTCTTCAGAGATTACTTATATGGTGCAAAAAGAAGCCTTTGATTACCTTGATGCACCCATTAAACGTATAACAACACGCGATGTGCCATTGGGTTATGCCCCAACCTTTGTAGAAGAATTTCTGCCTAATGTTTCACGTACCAAAGAGGCAATCAAAAGTGTTATGTATGCTTGATAGCTGAAAATAAAGAAATTACCCCATTAAAGCCTCTGAAATATCCGGAGGCTTTTTTTATTTAAAGACAAAAACATAACTTGCAAAAACATAACTTCCTCAAAAAAGGAGAATTAGTACTCTTTTTTGAGTATTAGTTTTGTTTTACTAATGTTTACATTATTTTTATGAACTTTTTAACTACCTAAAGATATGAGAAGACAAAGTTTTACTAAACTTTTAGTTGTTGTAATGGCCTGTTTGACATGGGCTACCTCAATGGCTCAAACAGCAGACCGCAGGCTTGCTGTAGGACTACACTTCGGTCAACGTGAATACCATGGTGATTTGGGCTACTGGTCATTTTTAAACGATCAGGTATTTCACCCTACCGGAGGTATCTCCCTTAATTATTATGTAAGCCCGTCACTTGACGCCATGGTGAATGCCAACTGGGGTCAAATCGGATACCTTGCCAAAGAAGGTGAGTTTCAAACATACAGTTTTGGCGGACACATCGCAGACTACTTTGTTGGAGGAAAATACAAGTTCAGCAACGGAAAATTGTTAAAAGAAGATACTAAAATCCGCCCTTACGTTTTCATGGGTATAGGTGGGTTTAATTACTTTATTAAAACCAACTTTGGTTTTCACTTGTACGATGGCAACTATGTAAACAAACAAGTAGAAACTGCATACAAATTCAACTGGCCTATGGGTGCAGGATTTGACTATCCTATCAACGACAACCTTTCGGCCTATGGTCAAATTACATACAACTATACCATGAGTGATTCATGGGATGGTATTCACCGTGCTGCAAAATGGTCTGACAACGACCAGTTTTTGTATTATGCAGCAGGCATCAAATACAATCTGCCTTTTGGTGCAGCAGCAGCCGGTGCTAAACCTAAGAAGATGAAGGATGATGACAACGATGGTGTTGCCAACAAATACGACAAATGTAAGACTACCCGTCCGGGTTATGCTGTTGATTCTGTGGGTTGCGACCTTGACTCTGATAAAGACAGCATAGTAGATACAGAAGATAAATGCCCTGAAACTCCAGGTATTCGTCAGTTTGAAGGTTGCCCTGATACTGATGGTGATGGCATTCAGGATGCTATTGATAAATGTCCGACCGAAGCTGGCATTCTACAGTTTGAAGGTTGCCCTGATACTGATGGTGACGGCATTCAAAACAGCTTAGACAAATGCCCTAATGAAGCTGGTATTGCAGCTAAACAAGGTTGTCCGTTTGTTGATACAGACAAAGACGGCATTGATGATGCTGAAGATCGTTGTCCAACTGTTCCTGGTATAGCTGCCAACAGAGGTTGCCCTGAAATTAAAGCTGAGGTGATGAAGAAAGTGGCTGTAGCTGCTAAAGGAGTATTCTTCGAATCAGGAAAAGATGTTATCAAAAAAGAATCATTCGATGACCTGAACGTTTTAGCTGCTATTTTAAATGCAGATAAAGAGCTCAAAGTTTCCATTGAAGGCCACACAGATGATGTGGGAGATCCTGAGAAAAACATGCAACTTTCACAACGCAGAACTGAGGCCGTGAAGAAGTATCTTGAATCAAAAGGTGTAGATCCTTCACGCATGACTGCAACAGGTATGGGTTCTACTAAACCGGTGGCCGATAACAAAACACCTAAAGGTCGCGCACAAAACCGCAGGGTAGAATTTAAACTCGATTACTAATCAAGATTTAACAATAAATAACAATCCCTCAAAACCCTGTTTCGTTCATCGAAACAGGGTTTTGTTTTATCGGATAATGTTGAGCAACATTAAAAAACAGATTAACTAGCCATATCAAATTATACACGTATGAAACAAATCAAATCACTTTTTTGGTTAACCATAATCAGCATGGCCTTTTTCGCTTGTGGCAAAACAGGCAAAAACCTGCAACAGGAAGCTCAAAAATTTCTTGACGATTACAACAAGAAGTATGTGGAGCTTTCTACAGCTGCCAATGAAGCTCAATGGAAAGTAAACACTATGATTATTGAAGGTGACAGCACCAATGCCAAAGCAGCGGAAGCAACAAATGAAGCCTATGCTGCCTTTACCGGTAGCAAAACAAACATTGAAACAGCACGTAAATTTCTTGAAAACAAAAAAGAACTCACGGCATTACAGATTAAACAACTGGAAAAAGTACTCTATCTCGCAGCCAACAACCCTGAGACACTCAGCGATATTGTAAA
>DATGWX010000083.1:0-2045 GCA_035299275.1 Bacteroidia bacterium | reverse complement strand
ATACAACCCAATTCTGAAACGTGTTACTGTTCACAAAGAAATTAAATAACCATTTAAGTAAAGATATACTATGGCTAAGAAAGTAGTTGCAACACTGAAAACCGGAGCCGGTAAAGAGTTTGCTAAAATTATACGTGCGGTGAAATCACCCAAAACCGGAGCTTATACCTTCAAAGAAGAGATGGTTCCCAACGACAATATTAAACAACATTTTAAAGCGTAATTTTACGTTTTGAGTAAGAAAGAGCTTTCCGTTCAAAGGTATCGGGAAGCTCTTTTTTTTTAATTAAATATTTCAATCAGTATGGCATTTTTCGGTCTGTTTGGTAAAGACAAAAAAGAAAAGCTGGATCAGGGATTGGAAAAAACCAAAACCAGTCTTTTTGATAAAATCAGCAAAGCACTGGTTGGAAAAACCTCTGTTGATGACGAGTTTTTAGATGAATTGGAGGAAATATTAATTTCTTCTGATGTGGGAGTGGAGACTACCTTAAAAATTATAGCCCGTTTGCAGGATAGAGTGGCTAAAGATAAATATGTAGGCAGCAATGAACTGAATGCACTTTTGCGCGATGAAATTGTGCAAATGCTTTCAGAAAACAGTTATCAGCCTGCCGCTCAACATGATTTCACTAAAATTGCCAAGCCCTATGTTATTATGGTGGTAGGCGTAAACGGTGTCGGAAAAACCACTACCATTGGCAAACTGGCTAACCTTTTCACCAGCGAAGGTAAAAAGGTAATACTTGGTGCAGGAGACACTTTTCGTGCAGCCGCTGTAGAGCAATTACGCATTTGGTCCGAACGCTCAGGAGTTGGTTTTATAGCGCATGGGATGAATACCGACCCCGCTGCAGTTGCCTTTGATGCTGTTAAAAAAGCGGTAGAAGAAAATGCCGATGTGGTGATTATTGACACAGCCGGCCGTTTGCACAACAAGGTGAACCTGATGAATGAGCTCAGCAAAATAAAAAGGGTGATGGCTAAAATTATTCCCGAGGCACCGCATGAGGTGTTGCTTATACTTGATGCCTCTACCGGACAAAACGCATTTGAGCAAGCCAAACAATTTACCGCTGCAACAGATGTAAACGCATTGGCGCTTACCAAACTTGACGGTACAGCAAAGGGAGGCGTGGTAATTGGTATTGCCGATCAATTCAATATACCGGTAAAATATATAGGAGTTGGTGAAGGGATTAATGATTTACAACTGTTTAATAAAGCCGAATTTGTAGATTCATTGTTTAAAGGAATAAGCAGGTAATACAGATGAAAACCAAAACACGCAAAAAGAAAATAAATATTGTTACCCTGGGTTGTTCCAAAAATATTGTTGATTCAGAAGTGTTGTATTCGCAGTTAAAAGCGAACAATATTGAAGTAGAACATGAATCAACTAAGGACGATGCAAATATCGTAGTGATTAATACCTGCGGCTTTATTGATAATGCCAAGCAGGAATCAGTAGATACCATTTTACGTTATGTAGAGGCCAAGCAGCAGGGGCAGGTGGAGCAGGTTTTTGTTACCGGTTGTCTTTCTCAACGGTACAAGCCTGATTTAGAAAAAGAAATTCCTGAAGTTGACCAATATTTTGGTTCCATGCATTTGCCTCAGTTGCTCAATGCGCTGGGTGCAGATTATAAACATGAATTAATAGGTGAACGTTCGCTCACTACCCCTGAGCACTATGCTTACCTTAAAATTGCTGAAGGTTGCGACCGGCCTTGTTCTTTTTGTGCCATTCCAATTATGAGAGGTAAGCACGTTTCCAAACCTATAGAGCAATTGGTAAAAGAAGCGCAGCACCTGGTTAAAAACGGTACGAAAGAATTGTTGATTATTGCACAAGACAGCACCTATTACGGACTTGATTTATATAACGATCGCAAGCTTCCTGATTTATTGCGAGCACTCTCTGATGTAAACGGTGTGGAGTGGATTCGTTTGCATTATGCTTATCCTTCACAGTTTCCTTTGGAAGTACTGGATGTAATGCGCGAGCGGGAGAACATATGCAAATACATTGATATGCCTTTGCA
>DATGWX010000082.1:0-8765 GCA_035299275.1 Bacteroidia bacterium | reverse complement strand
CTTTTGGCCATAAATGTATTTTGTTCTGCTGCTTACAAGGAGTAAGCAGGTTATTTTGTTTGTGCAAGGGGCAAAGTTAAGTAAAAAGCTGCGGTACTTTTGGCTCAACGCGGCTGTGGTTTATTTCTTTTTTAACTCATTAATCAGGTCTTCCAGGTAATCGGTTTGTATTTGTTGTATTTCCAGTAACTTGTTGTTTTGATATACAATCAGGTGGTCAATTTTTTCATTGAGCAGTTTAATTTCCAGCTCGGCTTTCAGGTTAATTTTATAATCCTGTTCGGCCCGTTGCCGGTCTTTTTGTTCCTGCCGGTTTTGGCTCATCATAATAATGGGGGCTTGAATGGCAGCGAGGCAAGAGAGGATGAGGTTAAGCAGAATAAAGGGGAAGGGGTCAAACGGATGCGCTTGCAGTAACCAGATGTTGGTGCAAATCCACAGCAGAATAAGCACAAAAAAGACAATGATAAATGTCCAGCTTCCGCCAAAGAGTGCAATTCTATCGGCCAGCTTATCGCCTATGGAAAGTTCGCCTTCCAGTTTTTCAGAAAGTATGGCATTGTTGTTAATGGCATTCATTACCTCATCATCCAAATCAGCCAGTGTGCCTATTTCTACTTTGGTAAGGGTGGTAATGTAGAGCCTGCGGTAGTGGTTAAGTTCATCAATGGAGATGTAATCATCTTTGGTAATTTGCGGGTGTTCACCTTGTATCAGGTTAAAAATACCTTCCCGAATTTCTTCGACTTTTACCGCCTCTCCGTTTCTGATTTTTGTTTTGCTGATGTAACTGATCATAAGCTTCAAAATATATGCACCGAAGTTAGCATAAAAGCTACCTGAGTGGGATAAAAATTCAACTGTGAACATCAAAAAATGCAAAAAAAGCTCATCAGTAAAAAATACTTAATTGCTTGAAAACCAAAATTATTAACCGTGTACAAACGGATAAACTCGTTTATAACCGCGTAGTATACGGCTTGGTTTTGGTGGCCACCTCACCTTTGTGATGTCGTTTCCACGATGCTGTGTTCAGATTGCTTTGTTCGTTAAGGCGCCATCGAGACAAAGAGTGTGAAGGCAGGAAAGAAAAAATAATTTTAAAACCATTTAATTTAAAAAGTCATGAACAACTTACGTAACAGTGTACGCCTCATCGGCCGCTTGGGCCAAAACCCTGATGTGAAAAAATTAAGCAGCGGAAAATCGCTGGCCAAATGTTCCATCGCCACGTCTGAATCATACCACAATGATGCCGGTGAAAAAGTAGAAGAAACCCAATGGCACAACATTATTGCCTGGGGCAAACAAGCCGAGATTATTGAGAAGTATGTGAAAAAAGGAAATGAGGTAGCCATTGAAGGCAAACTCAGCACCCGCTCGTATATCGATAAAGACGGCAACAAGCGCTACACCACTGAAATAGTAGTGAGCGACCTGCTCATGCTGGGTGGTAAAAAAGACTAAGTCAATTTTCCGCAGGGTGTGCAAATCCTACACACCCTGCGGTTTAATTTAATTCCGTACCTCACAAGCACATACTCAACTGCCTGTGTGCGGCAAAAAGAAATCAGGTATCTTGGGCAGGTTCTTCAGCGTTACTTTGCTTTAGCCCGTGTACCTCAAAGTGAAAAATCATAAAGTGGAGTAACGTAAGATTAGCGTGCAGTGTTCTGCAATTTTCAGAAGATAAAAACTATGACAGCACAGCAGTATTTAAAAAAATATTTTGGTTACGATGAGTTTCGTGGCCTGCAACAACAAATTATCACACAGGTTACTGCCGGTAAAGATGCTTTGGTACTGATGCCTACGGGTGGCGGTAAAAGCCTGTGTTACCAGATACCCGCCCTTATGCTGGAGGGCATTACCATTGTGGTTTCCCCGCTTATCTCGCTCATGAAAGATCAGGTAGATGCCTTGCGTTCCAACGGTATTCAGGCGGCTTTTCTCAACAGCAGTTTAAACTACCAGCAGGAGCAGGAGATTGCTGCTTTGTGTCTGCACAATCAACTCAAACTGCTTTACCTCTCACCGGAAAAAGCCCTGGCCTTGGCCGATAATTTTTTGCGTAAACTGAATGTATCGCTCATAGCCATTGACGAGGCACATTGTGTAAGCCAGTGGGGGCATGATTTCAGGCCGGAGTACAAAGAGATAAGTAAGCTGCGCGACTTGTTTCCAAACGTACCGTTGATGGCACTCACTGCCACGGCTGATAAAATTACGCGTCAGGATATTCTTACACTTTTAGGTTTGAAAGAACCGGAGTTGTTTGTGGCCTCGTTTGACCGGCCCAATCTTTCCCTTGCTGTTCGCGCAGGGTGGAAGAAAAAAGAAAAGCTGCGCGACATTACCACCTATTTGCAACAGCACCCCAATGATTGCGGCATTATTTACTGCACCTCGCGCAAATCAGTGGAGTCGTTGACGTTTGATTTACAACAGGCGGGTTTTAAAGTGAAGGGCTACCATGCCGGCATGGACAGTGAACAGCGCACCAAAGTGCAGGAAGCATTCATTAACGATGATGTGCAGGTAGTGTGTGCCACCATTGCTTTCGGGATGGGCATTGATAAAAGTAATGTGCGGTTTGTGATGCATTACAACCTGCCCAAATCCATTGAAAGTTATTACCAGGAAATAGGTCGGGGTGGTCGCGATGGTTTACCCTGCACCACGGTGTTGTACTATACATTGGGCGATTTGATGATGCTGCGCGAATTTGCCACTAACAGCGGACAGCCAGAGATTAATCTGGAAAAGCTGAAACGTATGCAGGAGTTTGCAGAGGCCCGGCATTGCCGCAGAAGAATATTACTGAGTTACTTCGGTCAGCAACACACGGAGAATTGCGGTAACTGTGATGTGTGTTTGCACCCGCCCAGTTTGTTTAACGGCACTGTGGTGGCGCAAAAGGCACTCTCGGCTTTGTACAGAATTAATGCAACAGCACAACAGGTAGGAGTGAACTTACTGATTGATGTGTTGCGGGGCATGAGGCACAAAGAAATTTTCGAACGTAAACTCGAGCAAATAAAAACATATGGCGCAGGTGCCGAACTCTCTTTTAAAGAATGGAGCAACTACCTGATGCAAATGATTCAGTTGGGCGCAATGGAAATCGCATACAATGAAGGCCATGTTTTACGACTGACAGATTTTGGAGAGTTGATATTGAAAGGCAAGTTTGAACTGCAACTGCATCAATTTGTGGAAGATACTTTTGTACCGGCCGGCAGAAGTAAAAGTTCTTTGGCAGAACAAGGTCAAAGTTCAGGCGACAGCTACCAGGATATTTTTGAAGCTTTGCGAAAATTGCGCAAACAACTTGCAGAAGAACATAACCTGCCGCCTTACATTATTTTTCACGACACCTCCTTAAAAGCAATGGCCGAACAATTGCCGCAAACAGAACAGGAGATGTTAAACATCAGCGGTGTTTCGTTCAGTAAAATGCAACAATACGGTCACCGGTTTCTGGAAATTACACAACAGTTTTCTCCGCTAACCACATCGTCTGTTGATGTAGAAGAAGTATTGAGCGAAGAAAAATTGCAGGCGTATTATGAAGAACTGCAAGCGGCCAACCTGCGCTTCAGCACAGCGGTAGTGGGTTATGTACTCATTGGTTCTGATAGAAAAGGGTATGCAGAAATTGCCCGCAGTGTTTCCTTTGGTGGATTGCTCAGAAACAGGTTAACGTACGAAGAGGTGAAACAACGCATCAAACCTTTTTATGAAAAAATAGAAAACGATCTTAAAAGAAAGAAGCAGGAAGAAAGGTTCGATCAGGATGATCAACTTGTACATGCACAAACATATTTTGCTGCCGAAGAAATTGATTTGTTGAGTGCCGCAGAGTGGGAGAAGATGCGGGCAAGTATTGATGCTATTCCTTTGCAAAAGACAGGAGAAGGAGTAAGTGAGGCGCTGAGGGAAATTCGTAAAGCTCACCGCAGAGCCAATGAACCCTGGAGTGATATGGAGGTTAGCTTGTTGAAAAATGCACTGAGAAAAACAAATAAGCTGCAAGCCTTAATAGATACATTTGGCCGAAGTGAGCGTTCCATTATGGTGTACAGTGCGAAGTTGATTTAGCGTAAGGCACAAAATATTTCTTGTGCTTATTACCTGTTTCCTTTTATTCCTGTTCTTCGAGTAACCCGTTATCATCGGGCAGTATGAGGCTGTCAACAGCTAAGGTATCGGTAATGATGATGTAATTTTTTGCGGGCCCGGTAAGGGTAACATTAGGAATAAGGTTAACCGTGTCTTCCGGCATAATCCATTCGCGCATCAACATGCGGTTGGATAAAAACCGGTAGGTGTTTTTTAACCAGGGGCGCAGGTTGCCGTCTCCGCCAAAGAAATACCGAAAAGCTTTGGGCCGCGGAATAATGGACGATAAATAAATACTTTCCTGCAACGTAAGTTGAGAAGGATGTTTGCTGAAATAAAATTGTGATGCTTCACCAATGCCATACACGTTCGGTCCCCATTCAATCATGTTAAGGTACACTTCGTACATGCGTTCTTTGGTACACACGTGGGCATTTTCTATGAGCCAGGTAATCAGAATTTCTTCAAACTTGCGCGACAATACTTTATCACGTGTAAGGAAAATGTTTTTCACCAACTGCATGCTGATGGTGCTGGCCCCGCGTTTGAATTTGCGGTGTACATAATTGGTGGCAATGGATTGGCGAATGGCTTCCATTACAAAACCACGGTGGTAAAAAAACGAGGGGTCTTCAGAGCACAACACCGCATAACGCAGGTAAGGCGAAATCTGTTCGAAAGGCGTGAAGTAAGCATTGCCGGGTCCTACTTCAAACGTACGCATGGGTCTTCCGTACTCGTAGGGCGTGTAGTTAAATGCTCCGTTAAGTTTGGCTAAGTTGGTTTCCCCGTATTGTAAAATCTGAAAATTGTATTTACGCAACTCCGCATCAAAAACGTTGTCTGACGGAAAGCTGTCGCGCATAAAAAAGTTGAGGTGGTAGCTTAATTCACCGCTTACTTTAATGCCGTTTAAGGTTTCGAACATGCCCTGCGGCAGGGCATCCATAAATTTTTGTGCGCTTATTTTTTCACTGTTCAGTTGCAGGGCATAGGTTACCTCGGGGCTGCGCTGGTAATACACATACGGGTGCACCACCAGTTCATTCAAGCGGATAACGGAAGAGCTGTCAACGGACACAAAATTTTCTCCGAGCACAAAAGTAAAATCAGCCAATGCATCGGGAATAACCACATCCTGCTTGGCAATTCTGCGGTGGGCTACCTGGTAATTTTTTACCGCAGCAGAACCCCGCACTGTAAGTTGTTTGTTGCTGAAATCAACATCAGTAAGGTTGAGTTGCAGGGAATCAAAACCGGTGAACAGGTTGTATTTTGCATCCACATAGGGCATACGCACTTTTTGTGTATCGGCTGAATAGAGGGAGATTTCCCCTTTCATATCATCAGGATACGCGTTGCCTTTTCCTATCCAGTGTTGCACGTGTGCATCGCTGTGCACGGTAAATTGTCCGTTGAATACATGACCCGATAAATTGAGTGTATCCAGTATAAACTTTACGGTGTGTTCATTGTCTGTTATCCGTGCGCCAAAATTTTTAATGTCCACGTCATCCGGTATCTGGTTCAAACCTTTTTTGATGAGTTGGTAAGCGCGTTCTGCCAGGTTCACCTGTTTTGTTACACTATCCTTTTGCGCATTTTTATCTTTCTTTAAAAACGCATCAATGTTGGTACTGCTGTCGCGTCTTACCACTTGCACGTAACCTCCGTCAATAAACAGATTATCCAGTTGCACATCACCACGCAGCAAAGGAAAGAACCTCACCGAAACCTGAAGGGAGTGAATGGATACAATGGTATCGGCTTTATCGGGAATGAGGGTAAGTTCGCTCAGTTCCACTCCGGTAAATCCGTGCATCTGCCCTTGCTTTACCAGCAGCACAGCTTGGTACTTGCTGTATATTTTTTTCTGTGCTTTTTCGAGCACATATTGAAGCAAGGTGTTGCGTAAGGCCCAGGCGGCACACAGGCCGATAAACAAAATAGCCCCTATGCTGATAAGGGCTATTCGGAATGTTTTTTTATACTTTCTGAAAAAGGTCAATATAGAATCAGGAAATTTCATCCAATATTTTGGATTAAACTGTCATGATTTCTTTCTCTTTTGCATCAACCAATACATCTATTTTCTGGATGTAGCTATCCGTAGTCTGTTGCACTTTTTGCTCGGCACTTTTTACATCATCTTCTGGTACGCCTTCTTTTTGTGCTTTCTTAATTTTTTCGTTGGCTTCTTTACGAATGGTTCGCACGGCTACACGATTTCCCTCAGCTTCGGTTTTCAGTTTCTTTACCAGATCTTTTCTGCGCTCTTCGGTTAATGCAGGAACTGCAATACGCACAATAGCACCGTCATTGGTAGGATTAAGACCCATGTTGGCCATGGTAATGCCTTTTTCAATGGCGGAGATCATACCTTTTTCCCAGGGCTGTATAGCCAAAGTGCGGGCATCGGGTGTGCTGATGTTGGCCACCTGACTGAGCGGAACCAGACCGCCATAATATTCCACGTGCACGGCATCCAGCATGCTGGGCATGGCTTTGCCGGCTCTTACTTTAGCAAATTCAGCGGCAGCATGTTCAATACATTTGTCCATGCCTGATTTCATTTCTTCGAAAATGGTTTTTAACCTTGGATCATTCATATACGCTTATTTTAAAAGGACGTGCAAGTTACCGCAAAATTTTAAAATGCGAAAACTCAATTCCAATGGAGTGTTGCTTTACTCTTCTTCTGTTTTAGTCGCTTCATTTTCAAGCAACAATGTGCCTTTGCTTACATAGCGTACATCAGCGGGCACCTGTGTTTTGGGTGTAAAGGCCACAAATTGTTCGTTTTCGCTGTGCACAATCACCTCCGTTTTTTTGAAAACAGACGGCTGTGATTGGCTGTTGTAATACACATACCGGCTGTCTCCCTCGCTCAAAAAAGCATCAACGGGCAAACTGGAAGAGTTGATTCCTGGTGTTTCGAATTTGGCCTTCACGGTCATATCAGGCAAGATACTTTTGTGGGCTTGCATAAACACCACATGCACAATGATGGTACGTGTTACGGGGTCAATACCGCGGGTAATAAATTCTACTTTCCCTTTTTGAACGGGAATGGAGGAGTTGGTAAAAGTAATTTCTACTTCCTGCCCCTCATGAACTTTATGAATGTCTTTTTCGTACACAAAAATATCAGCATGGTAATGGTCCACATTTACGATATGCGCCAGTTCAACTCCCTGGGCTACCGACATGCCCACATTGGCGGGTAACTTAAGTAAATAGCCGTCAAGTCCGGAACGTACTACATAATTGGGTGATAGCGAGGTGTGGTCATTTAACACCAGTTGCTGCGGATTGATGCCCAGAAATTTCAAACGTGCTTCAGCAGCTTTCAGTTTGGTGAGGCAACTCATGTACTTAGCCTCTGCCTGTTGAAAATCTTTTCCGGCTGAGATGTTGGCATTTTTTAATTGTTGCTGACGCTCGAAATCACTTTTCAGAAAGTTTAATTCTGCTTTTGCACCCAGGTAATTTTCCTGCAACTGTATGTATTCACTGCTGCTTATTTCCAGCAGGGCCTGTCCACGGGAAATTTTTTGTCCTTCCAGCACCAGAATTTTATCTACGTTACCGCTTATTTTTCCTGTTACTGATTCCTGGTATTGTGAAAGTATAATCACCTTGCCGTTGGCATGAAAAGTAACGGGCATGTTACGTTGTTGTGCAGGTTCTGTAACAATGCCCATCAGCTGTTGTTTTTCCTCGCTCAGTTCTACCTGTACAACTTTGTTTTCAGTCGCCTGCGTTTGTTCTTCTGTTTGTTTTTTGCCGCACGAACTGTGCAGCAAAGCAAAGGCCACAAGGCCATATATAATTTTGTTCATTTTATTCTCCTTTTAAATATAATAATTGAGCAACACTGTAGTGGTATTCTTTCACTGCCTGCAGATAACTGAGTGCAGTATGATGCGTTTTGTTCAGGTTATACAAATGCTGAAACTGACTGATGTCTCCGGTGTTAAAACTGATTGTACTGGCTTTGCGCAACTCAGCAGATTGCGGTAAGGCATTTTGTTCATAATACTGCAAGGCACTTGTGGCTTGTTGCCAGTTACTTTGTGCAGCACTTAATTCAGTTTGCAATTCCAACGCGGTATTTTGAAAAGTATACTGGCTGCGTTCCACGTTTAACCGTGCTGATTTTATAGCTGCCAGATTACTCCAGAAAAATAACGGAACACGAATGCCGTAGCGCAAACGCATGTCCATAGGTGTGGAGTTGCCGGCCTGGTTTAAATAGCCCAAGGTGAAGCCCGGTGCCATGCGCCACTTTTCGAGTTGCAGTTGTTTCTCGCTCACTCTTACCTGTTGCTCGGCAAATCCGTGGTAGGGAATAGATGTGGCATCGGCAATAAGGATTTCCTGTGTGGTAATCTTTACCTGTTGCACCACTTCATGCGGATAATCAGTCTGTAAAAAGCAGGTGTTTTTAAGTGCCTGCATGGCCTGCTTGTAACGTTGTTGTGCCAGCTGTAATTCATGTTTTACCTGTGCTGCTTCTGTGCTCACATTTAATAAATCAATGCCTGATGTGGCTCCTGCCTTTTGAGTGATGCGCGCTGATTTTAATAAAGCGTCAAACAGGCTGTCTTGTTGCAGCAGTGTTTTTAAACAGAGTGCTGCAT
>DATGWX010000081.1:0-3042 GCA_035299275.1 Bacteroidia bacterium | reverse complement strand
GTTAACGTGAGCGGGAATCTTCAGTTTGACGGAGGAGGAGCAAAACTCAGGCTTAGCAGCGGATCGGCTGTTACACTTGCCAGTGGAGGGTTGTTATCATCAACTGGTGGATCAGGCTCTTCCAGTCAGCAATTGCAAATGGGTACTACAGCAGTATGGGGAGGCACAATGGGCAATTTTACAGGCCCGAGGGTTGTTGATGAAGTATCTCCGCTACCGGTAAAGTGGTTGACAATAAACGCTGAGCGTACTTCACTAAATGAAATTACCATCAGTTGGTCAACATCGGCTGAGATATCTAACTCACATTTTGAAATAGAGCGTACTACAGACGGGGTTAATTTTACCTCATTGCATAAATTGAGCGGGCAGGGCACTACACAAAAAATAACAGAGTACAGTTGGGTAGATGAGACAGCACCTCAGGGAATGGTATATTACAGATTAAAGCAGGTAGATTTTAACGGAGACTTTGAATACAGCAACCTCATGGTAGTTACACCGGCAACAGATAATGTGGAAGACATTGTGGTATCTGCATTTCCAAATCCGGTAACAGATGAGCTGAGGATTGATTTTTCTGCAAAAGCGCCTCAGCAAATGGACATTACATTTGTTGACCTTTTTGGAAATGAGGTGAAAAAGATTGTAGTTGAAAAAGGCAAACAAACAGCAAGAGTGGACGTACGTGGCTTGAAGAAAGGGTATTATTTTCTCATTATCCGGAATTCAGGTTTACAAAAATCGCAACGGGTTTTAGTCAATTAAATATATACAAGTACTAATGTGATGAGGCCGCCCTGCTTGTTTGGGCGGCCTTTTTTATTGTGCTCATGCAACTTGTGTGGCTGAATTTTTGTTATTAAAGAACAAATGATTTCATCTGATTGTATTCCTCAGTATATTCGTAAGGTTTGAACAGGATATTAATAATACTGCTACTGTCTATCTCCGGCATCAATGTGTTTGCTTCACATTATAAGGCGGGTGAAATAACTTATAGACTCGTTTCAGGCCTTACTTACGAGGTCACTCTTATAACATATACCGAAAACCAGAATCCTCCGGAAGCACCATTAGCCGACAGACCTCAGGTGGATATTTATTGGGGCGATGGTTCATCAACAACAGTTAACCGACTTTCGCGCGTGGATTTGCCCAATACTACTTGGAAAAGTACTTATGTAGCCAGACACACCTACGGTGGGCCGGGAATTTTTAAGGTTTTTTTTATTGATCCGAACCGTATAGGAGGAATTAATAATATGGATAATTCCTACCTCACTCCGTTTTATGTAGAGTGTTATATTAAAATTAATCCTTTTTTCGGAGTAAACAGTTCACCGGTTCTTCTTTTACCTCCTATCGATTTTGCCTGTGTGGGTAAAACATTTATTCATAATCCGGGAGCATATGATCCGGATGGGGATAGTTTGGTATTCACCATTATACCACCCAAGCAGAGCCCCACTTTGGATGTTTTTGGTTTTAACATACCGCAAAGTTCCGTTAAGTTTACTATAGACAGGTCTAACGGAGAATTGGTTTGGGAGAATCCGCTGAATGCGGGTATTTATAACATTGCCATTTTGATTCAGGAGTTCAGAAACGGAGTAGAAGTAGGTTACATTATTCGGGATATGCAGATTACGGTGAGTATATGTTTAAATGACCCACCTGTAATAGATAATGTTATTGACACCTGTGTTGAAGTAGGAACTCAACTGGTTATTCCGGTGAAGGCAAAAGACGTAAACAGAGATTTTATCAGGTTAACAGCATTTGGTGCACCGTTTAGTATTGCCGGTAATAAAGCACTGTTTACTCCACCGGCACAGGTAGCAAGAGACAGTGTGAAATCAACTTTCTTTTGGACCCCTTCGTGCGAGCACATCAGACGTTTTCCTTTTCAGATAGTTTTTAAAGCGGAAGACCAAAGAACACTTCCCGAAGTGAATCTGGTTGATTTGGAATATTTCAATGTGAAAGTGGTGGCCCCTTCACCCAAGAATCCAACAGTTAAGCAATTTGAAGATGGCTTTATTCTGAACTGGAACCGTGATACCTGCAGAACTGCAGTTGGGTATTACATTTACCGCAGAATAGACAGTTCAAAATGGACTCCCTCTAATTGTGAAACAGGAGTTCCTGCGTATACCGGATTTGGATTGTACGATACCATTATCGGAAATGAGAATACGCAATATTACGATAACGAAAAAGGAGTGGGGCTTGCTCCTGGTACGCGTTACTGTTACCACATTGTAGCGATTTATTCGCCTCGTGGGGGTAATGGAGAACCCATATACAGTGCGCTAACAGAGAGTTATTCCAGCATAGAAATATGCAGCGAACTTATTAAAGACCGTCCGGTAATTACTAATGTAAGTATACTAAAAACAGACAATGTCTCCGGTAGAATATTTCTGGGCTGGTCTAAACCTGATAAAATGGACTCAGTGAACTACCCCGGTCCCTACAAATATGTGATTTATCGTTCAGAAGGTTTTGACGGAAGTAATCTGGTGCCTGTGGATTCACTCACAGGCAATTCATTCGCATTATTTAATGACTCCAGTTATGTTGATTCATCAGCCAACCTCAATACGCTGACAAAAGCGTATTCCTATGTGATTGAATTTTATAGTGATTCGCTGGGACTGAAGCGACAATATATAGGCAAGAGCCGACCAGCATCTTCTGTTTTTCTGATACCTGTGCCTGATGATGAGGCACTCAACCTGGGCTGGTATACCAAGGTACAATGGAAGAATAACCGTTACGTTATTTACAGGTGGAACGGCACTACCAACCAGTACGATTCTATAGGACAAACAACAGTTCCGTACTACCGCGATTCAGGTTTGATTAACGGAAACACTTACAAATATTACATCAAAACCGTTGGTCAGTTTTATGTACCCGGTTACGTATTTCCGGTAATTAATTTTTCTCAGGAAGCCATTGGTATACCTAACGATACTACCGCACCGTGCCCGCCTAACCCGATTGCCGAAACAGAGTGTACGTTATTCAGAAATA
>DATGWX010000080.1:0-1679 GCA_035299275.1 Bacteroidia bacterium | reverse complement strand
CGGAAGCGGCCGTAACACTCCCTGCCGAACCCAATAAACCGTTCAGCCGGATACGCTTTGTTTTTTGCTGTAACTGCCTCAGCAACTCCTGTTGTTTCGGGCTACCGGCATACAGCGACAAAAATTCCTGAATCTTCACTTGCCCGAATTAAGGGTGCGAAGGTACGGAAATTATCTTTCTTGAAAATGCTGCACTTACTTCATTTGCAGGCAAACGTTGCAATCTTAATTTTTCTTACATTTGAGCACCTGATAACTTATGCTCAACAAAATTCTAACCCTTTACCTGTTGATTTTCGGGTTTACTGCACTTGCCCAACGTGCACCCGATTACAGCAACCTGAACGACTGGGCCGCACACCCCTGGAAAAAAGATTTAGCGGATACAGTTCATGCCGCATTTAACGGAGAACCACACGACAGCAGTGTAGATGTGTTTTTTATACATCCCACTTCCTATACACACAATTTAAGAACAACTGTGTGGAACGGAAATCTGGATGATCAGGAACTAAATGCCGCTACCGACAAAGGTTCCATACTCAATCAGGCTTCTGTGTTTAATGCACATGCGCGGGTGTTTGCGCCCCGTTACCGTCAGGCACACCTGAAAGCTTTTTTTCTGAGCAAAAATCCAAAAAGCAAAGAGGCACTGGATTTCGCTTATGCAGATGTGAAAGCGGCATTTGAATTTTACCTGAAACACTACAACAATGGCCGACCCGTAATTATTGCAACACACAGCCAGGGCACGCACCATGGCGTACGTTTGATGCAGGAATTTTTCGATGGCAAACCCTTGCAAAAACAATTGGTGTGCGCCTACCTGGTGGGTTGGACCGTATTGAAAAATGATTTTAAAAACATTGCATTGAGTACCTCTCCTGAACAAACCGGCTGCTATGTAACCTGGCGCTCTTTTAAACACGGTTTCGTAGACAAATACTCTAAAGCTGCAGGAGAAAATGTGATTACCTGTTCCAACCCCATAAGCTGGGACACATCAACTGTTTTAACACCAAGATCGCAACATGTGGGAGCCATGAAAGCAAACCTGGAAGCGTTTTTACCACAACTGGCTGAAGTAGAAGTGAACATAAAATACGGTATACTGTGGGTGAAATTAACTGACCATGAAATGGGCAACAACCACCGGTTAAAGAATTACCACGTGGGCGACTACAACCTGTTTTATGCTGATGTGAGAAAAAATGTAGCACAACGTATCAAAGCGTTTCAACGAAAATAATTATTCCTCTGTTTCTTCTTCCCAGAACTCGCTGCGGTACACCTTTACCAGTATTACAAAATACGAGATAAGCAACGGGCCGAAAATTAAACCCGGCAATCCGAAAAGTGTTAAGCCTGCTACTACACCCAATACTGTAATTACGGGATGTACATCGGCAAAATGTTTTTGCAACAACAAACGAACCACGTTATCAATATTGGAAATGACCAGCGCCCCGAAACCCAGTATTACCCAACCCTGCCATGGCTCTCCTATAATGAGCATCACCACGCCTGCAGGAATCCAGATGATGGCTGTTCCCACTACCGGGATGATAGAGAAAAAACCGGTAATAACGGCCCAGAAAAAAGGTTGTTCCAATCCGCACAAACGGTAACAAAGACCTGCTGCCGTTCCCTGCACCACTATAAGGATAGGGATGATAATG
>DATGWX010000079.1:0-2436 GCA_035299275.1 Bacteroidia bacterium | reverse complement strand
AGATAAAACAAAACAGAAATTATTTACACTATGCTCATCACCCTCCACCCCGATAATCCTCAGCCACGTGAACTGTCACGGGTGATTGAGTTATTAAAACAAGACGGGGTGATTATTATTCCCACTGATACCGTTTATGCTTTTGCCTGCGATGCGCATAACCTCAAAGCCATTGAGCAAATTTGCCGAATAAAGGGTATCAAATCAGAAAAGGCAAATTTCTCGCTGCTGTGTAAAGACCTGAAAAATCTGTCAGAATACACGGCTCATTTTGAACGCAACGTTTACCGCTTGGTGAACCAGAGTTTGCCCGGCCCCTACACTTTTATTTTTAAGGCCAACAGCAACGTTCCCAAAATTTTCAAGAACTCCCGCAAAAAAGAAATTGGTATACGTGTGCCCGATAATCCGATAGTACAAGCACTGCTGGAACAATTTGGTCATCCTTTGGTTGCTACTTCCTTACACGGAAATGACTCTTTTGAAGATTACCTGATTGAACCCGAAGAGATGGAAGAAAAATTCGGACATATGGTAGCGGCAGTTATAGACGGAGGTTTGGGTGGAATTGTTCCCTCCACAGTAATTGATTGCAGCGGAGACGAACCGCTATTGGTGCGTGAAGGCAAAGGGGAAGTTATTCTGTAAGGGTTATTCGCCTGATGTGCATTAACTGCATTTGCATTTTACCTGCAAAAGTTCAACTTTGCGACCATCAACAAAAACAGCATGCAGGCTAATCCGATTTTGGTAGAAGTATACCGCGGAGGAGAACTTGAAAGTTTTCACCGCGGGGTAATTTGTGTAGTAAACGATAAAGGCGAAATTTTATACTCAGCCGGAAACGTAAAACAGATTTGTTACCCGCGTTCAGCACTCAAATTCTTTCAGGTACTTCCATTACTGGAATCAGGTGCGGCTGAACATTACGGCTTTACACTCGAAGAGATTGCTTTAATGTGCGGCTCGCACAACGGTGAACCGGAGCATGTGCGGGTGGCCTCTTCCATCTTGCAAAAAACAGGTTTAGATAAAAGCTACCTGCGCTGCGGCCCGCAATTACCAACTTTGAAAAAAGACATTCAGGAGTTGTACCGCAACAACCAATCGCCTGAGCATATTCACAACAACTGCTCAGGCAAACACGCGGGTTTTTTAGCCATGACCCAATTCATGAATGCCGATTTGGCAACCTATAACAATCCCGAACATCCACTTCAAAAAGCCATTATTGAAGTAGTGGAGGAAATGTATGAATACCCTTTCAGTAAAATGAAAGTTGGTTTAGACGGCTGCTCTGCTCCTATTTTCTCTATTCCGGTAATCAACCAGGCTATTGCTTATAAAAATCTGGCTGACCCGTCCAAATTCAGCGATAAGCGCAAAAAAGCCTGCGAAACAGTGATTAAAGCTATAAGTACTTATCCTTTCATGGTAGGTGGCAGTCAGCGTTACTGCACTGATATGATGGCCATATGCGGAGAGCGCATTGTGGGCAAAACAGGTGCCGAGGGTGTGTATTGTCTCTCTTTCCTGAAAGAAAAAATAGGGGTTGCTATCAAAATTGATGACGGTAAAATGCTGCCTCAATACAATGTTGCCCAAAAGCTTATTGAGGCCACAGGTATCTTCACAACTGATCAGTTAAAGCCTTTACATCACTATGCGGAGGAAGAATTGAAAAATTACAATAAACTCAGTACAGGGGTTATCAAGGTCGCTGCTGAGATATTAAACGAACCAATTTTCTGAAAACAAGCTAAATAAGATAGCTAATAAGAATAATTCTCACGCTATTTCACCTACTGAATAAAAACCTGCTTCTTCTCCAAAAAAATCACCTCTTTTAAACTCACAAAACAATCATTTTTTGTGGATAACTAAAGGCGTTTAAGAGCCAATAAAATCAGGCATTTCGGGCGATATAAACTATCTTTACCGCATCAATCAGTAAAACTATAAAATGAGTACAGAAAGCGCAGAAAACAGAGGTAATTATTCAGCAGACAACATTCAGGTGCTGGAAGGACTGGAAGCAGTAAGAAAACGTCCGGCCATGTACATTGGTGATGTAGGCGCAAGAGGCCTTCACCACTTAGTTTATGAGGTAGTAGATAACTCCATTGATGAAGCTTTAGCCGGTTATTGCAAAAACATTCTGGTAACAATTAATCCTGATAACTCCGTTACCGTTCAGGATGACGGTCGTGGTATCCCCACAGGCATTCACGCCAAAGAAGGCCGCTCAGCCCTTGAAGTAGTAATGACCGTATTGCACGCAGGAGGTAAATTCGACAAAGACACGTACAAAGTTTCGGGCGGTTTGCACGGTGTGGGCGTAAGTTGCGTAAATGCACTTTCCACTACACTCATTGCCACCGTTCACCGTGAAGGAAAAATATTTCAGCAAGAATACAACTGCGGTAAGCCGGCCTA
>DATGWX010000078.1:0-5920 GCA_035299275.1 Bacteroidia bacterium | reverse complement strand
AAAGTCCTTTGCCAAAATGTGCCATGTAGCCGTGTGCTATCTGGCTGCGGCAGCTGTTGCCGGTACAAAGAATCAGTATATTTTTCATGCTAATAAACCTGTCCGTATTTTAATATAATACCTATTTGTCCTGCGTGGTATGCTGTATGCGAAGTTATTCTTCCCAAAGCTTGTGCCTTGGTACGCTTACCGAACTCTTTTGTTTCAATTTCCTGATGCCATTCATCGGGAAGAACATTGTTAATGGCCTGCTCCAGAAAAATGTGTGATTCGTTCAGGTAGCTAAGTAACTCTGCGGAATTGGTATACTGTCCTTTGTCTTTACCCGTACCCAATGTTTCCACTGAACCTTTAATGTCCAACCCGAAAACATTGCGGGCAAAAAGTTGCTCCACTTCACCAATGTGTTTAAGTAAAAAACCGATGCAGTTAGATTGCGGATGCAGGCGTTTAAGTAAATCGGCATCCTGAATAGCGGGCAATTGATTGGTTAACCTTGTTCTCGCTTCGGCCCACAAGGCGAGTAAAACTTCTGTTTGATTCATGATGTTTAATATTAGCAACAACCTCCACCGGGAGTACAACAACTTTCTGCAGCCGGTTTTTCTGCATATACGGTAATACTGAATATACCTTTACCACTAGTCTTGTACTCGTTTATCTCTTGCTCGGAAAGGTAATTCAGCAAAATATCGTTGGGAATAATGATGGGCTTTTCTTTTTGAACGGTTACATTCTTAAAACCACTTTCATGTATGAGTGAAATGTATTTGGTTTTTTGCAAAGCACCTGCCACGCAACCTGCATACATCTCGGTAGCCGATTGTATTTTCTCAGGTAACTCACCCACCAGCACCACATCAGATATGCTGAAGTGACCACCGGGTTTTAACACACGGTAAATTTCCTGAAATGCTTTTTGTTTATCAGGAACCAGATTTAATACACAATTACTCACCACCACATCCACCCGATCAGCAGCAAGGGGTAGTTTCTCAATTTCTCCCAACCTGAATTCTACGTTGTTGAAATCAAGTTTATCGGCATTCGCGCGGGCAAGGTCAATCATCTTCTCCGTCATGTCCACTCCTATTACCTTGCCGGATTCCCCTACTACCGCTCTGGCAACAAAACAATCGTTACCGGCACCACTTCCCAAATCCAGCACTGTGTCACCGGGCTTCATTTTGGCAAACTGTGTGGGCAAACCACAACCCAAACCTAAATCGGCATCGGGATTGTAACCTTGTAAATCCGTGTATTCCTCACTCATGATGTTGTACACTTCTGTACTGCATCCACCCGCACCGCAACAGCTGGCGGCATTGTCCTGCTTGGTTTGTGTGGCAATCTTTCCGTAAATCTCTTTTACGTTTTGTTTAATCTGTTCTGATGTTTCCATATCGCAATATTTCGATTTGTAAATATAATTTTTAGCAGCAGTTTTCTTTAGGGGCAACAAAGGTGTTAAACATATCCATCAGATAGGTTTGAGCTACCTTCCATTCTTTCTCATCAATGCAATAACAAATGTTCTTGCCTTCAATGTTTCCTTTAATCAAACCGGCTGCTTTCAATTCCTTTAAATGCTGTGATACCGTGCTTTGAGACAAGGGAAGCTCGTCTACAATGTCTCCGCACACGCAGGTTTGTTTTTTTAACAACAATTTAAGTATGGCCACCCGAGCCGGATGTGCCAATGCTTTACCGTACCGCGCAATGCGGTTGTCTTTAATGGTAAATTCTTCTGATTTAGTTGCGCCCATATTTCGAATCGCAATATTACGATATGAAATTGAGGAAACAAAATTTCGGGGCATAAAAAAAGAGCAGACAGGCTGCTCTTTTTCTGTATACTTAATTTACTATCATTTAATCACGCCCAATTCCTTACCCACCTTGGTAAAGGCAGCAATGGCCTTATCAATGTGATCAGGCTCATGCGCGGCTGAAAGTTGTACGCGAATACGGGCCAGTCCTTTGGCCACTACCGGGAAAAAGAATCCGATTACGTAAATGCCTTCATTCAATAGTTTATTGGCAAAATCCTGCGATAGTTTGGCATCGTATAACATAACAGGCACAATGGCTGAATCACCATCGCGTATTTCAAAGCCTGCAGCTTTAATGCCTGTTTTGAATTGTTTCACGTTGGCTTCTAACTTGTCGCGTAATGAGGTGCTTTCATTCAACAGTTTGAATACTTCAAGCGAAGCGCCAACAATGGCCGGTGAAAGTGAGTTAGAGAAAAGATATGGGCGGGAACGCTGGCGTAACATATCAATAATTTCTTTGCGCCCGGTGGTATAGCCGCCCATGGCACCGCCTAAAGCCTTGCCTAGTGTTCCGGTAATAATGTCTACCCGTCCCATCACATTGCACAACTCTGGCACACCACGACCTGTTTTACCAATAAAGCCTGCACTGTGGCACTCGTCCGTCATCACTAAGGCATTGTACTTATCCGCTAAGTCACAAATTTTATCTAGCTGCGCTACGTAGCCGTCCATGCTGAAAACGCCATCGGTCACTATAATTTTGAAACGGGCTCCTGCGGCATCAGCTGCTTTCAATTGCTCTTCCAAATCTTCCATGTTGTTGTTTTTGTAACGGTAGCGTTGTGCTTTACACAAACGTACTCCGTCAATAATGGAAGCATGGTTAAGTTCATCGCTGATAATGGCATCCATTTCCTGAAACAGCGGCTCAAATACTCCGCCATTTGCATCAAAAGCGGCTGCATATAAAATGGTGTCTTCGGTTTGGTAAAAATCAGCAATGGTTTTTTCCAGGTCTTTGTGAATGTCTTGCGTACCGCAGATAAAACGTACCGATGACATCCCGAAACCGTGTGTGTCCAATGCCGTTTTAGCTGCATTCACCACACGCGGGTGCGATGATAGGCCCAGGTAATTGTTGGCACAAAAATTCAAAACAGTTTTACCGTCATTCAGGGTAATCTCTGCACTTTGAGGTGAAGTAATTACACGCTCGCGTTTGTATAATCCTGCTTCTTCTATGGAAGCTAATTCTTTTTGTAAATGTTCTTTCAGTTTGCCGTACATGGTAATGCTATTTCTTGGGTTAAAAATATGTTATAAATATGCTTCAATCACTTGAGGAAAATGGGTGTGCTCCAGCAGATGAATTTTTTGTGCCAGCGTATCGGGTGTGTCATCGGGCGTAACGGGCGTGGTGGCCTGAAAAAGTATTTTACCCTTGTCGTATTCTTCGTTAACCAAATGAATGGTGATGCCGCTTTGTGTTTCTTTGTTGGCAATTACGGCTTCATGCACATGGTGTCCGTACATGCCTTTGCCACCGTATGCAGGTAACAAGGCCGGATGAATATTGATGATCTGATCAGGAAATGCGCGAATTAATTCAGCTGGAATAAGCCATAAAAACCCCGCCAGCACAATCAGCTCAGCGCTATCTTCTTTCAGCCAATTCAGCACCTGATTGTTCTCGTAAAAATCTTTACGGTTAAAAACCCGGCATAGTATATTCAATTGTTTGCATCTTTCGATAACGTAGGCACGCGGATTATTACAATACACCGCAACTACCTGTGCTTTGTCGGGGTGTGCGTTAAAATGTTCGATGATGCGTTGTGCATTGGAACCTGAGCCGGAAGCAAAAATGATGATACGTTTCACGTTAGAAGTCCAATTCGTCTTTGAGCGTTTTCTGGAAAAATTGCCCGATGTTGTTATTACCGTTCAGCAGGTGAAAAGGCAGCGATGATATGATAAAGTTTGACTTCCCTGTGCTGATGGTTACCCTGCGTGCTATAACATGTGAAGGGCCTGCCCACAAGGTAGCACCTTGCGAACTGCTTTGTGTAATGGATGCTTTGTACAACGTATCGTAAGCATATAAACTGCTGGGAGCCTCGGGTATTTCAAACGGACGCGCACTGGGTAATATGGCTGTTGACTTTAATACGGGCCAACCGTTTTTATGCGGAGTAACCAACGAGTCTTTCGCAAAACGGAACGTGCTGCCTGCAGGAGGTGAAACCAATTTACGTACAGGTGTAAAATCAAGGTAGTTGGCTAAAGGATCAATATCTGATGCTATGGCTAAGGCCATAAACAACCTGCCCCCATTGCCTGTGCCTTGTCCCTTGGCAAAAAAATCCGTGGTAGATTTTTGTGCGAGCGACAATGAAAAATCGGCATCATCACTAAACCACAGAATTTTTTTGAACAGTGCAAATACGCGAGATTGTGTCAACGGGTCAGTTGAAAGTTCGGTGTAGTTATTTGCTACCTGCTCGGTAGCCTGCAATGTATCAAAAACAGTTACACCTACATTCACCATGTTGCTGAGGTAAAAATTTTGTACGGTGTTTTTAGTAAACGTATTGATAAACGCATTAACCACCAACACATCACTTGCGGGCTTTTTCACCCATACAGCAGGTGTGGCTTTAAACACTGATTTCGCATTTACCTTATCTACTGAACGAATGTAAACCGTGTTGTATTCATTTAACTTCATTCCGGTTGCCGGTAACGATAAAGCTACAGTAGCATTATTAATAAACACATCACAATCGGTCACTGTACCTGCAAAGTTTTTTCCGGTAAACGTAACAGCTGATGCATTGGCCGGCACCACATAAGGTGCTGCGGTGGTATCGTTCAAAAATAATTCGTAGTGGTCAATATTATCTTCTCCGTCAGGGTCGTTGCCTTCCCAACTGTAACGCAACACGGGAAATGTTTTTACGGGATTACGTGACGGGCTGCCCGGAGTTCCGCTGGCAAAAATAAACCGTACATCGGGTGCTGAGTTTTTTACGGGATAAGCCAAAGTAGCCGGACTTAAATCTTTGGCTCCTTTGTTATCTATAGCTCTCACATAAAACGGAAAATCGAAGGTGTCTTTACCCGCAGGTAGGGAAAGTGAAAACACACTGTCTTGCCGGGTAGTAAAAAACCAATTGATGCCATCCAAAGAAACTTCATAGCCGGTAACAAATCCATCGGCATCATTACCCCACCATTGCACCAACACCTGCGTGCGGAACCGGTTATCTCCGGTGCGTTGAATGGTGTCAGCCAGCATGTGGGTTTCAGGGAGCATATTGGCTTTTGCATCTCCTGCAAACTCTTCTTTTTTGCAGGAAACAAAAAAAACTGCTGCCAGCAAGAGGCTCGAGAAACTGAATGAAAAAATGGTTTTGTAATTCACTGCTCAAACTTACAGATTCTTGCGCTTTTGCACCAGTTGTAAGTGTTATTTTTTAATGAAGTGCGCTTAGTTGCTGCCGTTTCTGCGCGGAGCCTGTGTAGTGGGGTAAATGTTAAGCTTTTGACCCGGCACCAGTTTATCGTTTTTGAGGTTGTTCCACTTGCGAATGTCTTCTACGGTTACATTAAACTTGCGCGATATTTTGAACAACCCGTCACCGCGTTGTACCACGTGTACTTTTTTCTTCTGGGGCTTGTTTACCGCTGTTCTGTCGGGTTGCTCGGGCGGTGGGGTATTCACTATCAAATCATCATCATAAATAACATCCGAAGGAACAGAGTCTCCCGTTGCCGCAATAAAACCTGCCGGATTGGCCCGGTAACTCGCATACTTCATGGCGTATTCATAAGGTAACACAATGGCTGCCGAACCCTGGTACCACGGAATTACTCCTTTTTTGTAAGCGGGATTCAAATCTTCAATGATGGAAAGTTCCAGCCCGGTTATTTGCGAAAGCTTCTGAAACGTAGTGCTGTTGCTGATGTGTATGGTATCTACATTGAGCTTTATGTCGAGCTCCATGGGGTAAATGTTGTGCTCGGTAGCATAACTCAGCACATAGGTAGCAGCTATAAAAGCGGGTACATAACCGCGGGTTTCTTTGGGCAGGTAGGGCATTATTTCCCAGAAATTCATTTTGCCCCCTGACCTGCGGATG
>DATGWX010000077.1:0-2666 GCA_035299275.1 Bacteroidia bacterium | reverse complement strand
CGAAGAATTTACACGCAGGCCGCAGCTGAATTAATGGACCGCAAACGTCCGGATGAATTCAACCAGGCCATTATGGAATTCGGTGCTACCGTGTGTACACCCAAAAAAGCCGGTTGCCTCACCTGTTTTTTAGCCGATTCCTGTTCCGCATTTGCCAACGGCATAGTAGAACAGTTGCCTGTAAAAGCGAAAAAAGCCAAACAAACTCACAGGTACTTTAATTACCTGTTTATTGAACAAGGGAATTACACTTATCTGAACAAACGCACAAAAAACGATATATGGAAAAACCTGTTCGAGTTGCCTTTGATAGAAAGCAGCCATCCGCTGTCTCACGAAGAACTGCTGCAACACGAAGAATTTAAAGCTATACTGGGCTCTGCTCCTTTTATCATTCAGGGTGAAACAACAGAGACACGACACTTACTTTCACACAGGGTGATAAATGCCCGTTTTATTCAACTCAAAATAACGGGTTCAAAAAGCCTGCTATCTACTAATTACCAGAAGATTAAAATTAACACATTGGGTACTTATCCTATACCCCGGATTTTGGATATCTACTTGAAAAAGCTAACTTTGATTTGAAATTGAATAAATAACTATGTCGGTTAACAAAGTAATATTACTGGGCAACCTGGGTAAAGACCCTGAAATAAGAAGTTTAGAAGGTGGTGCCAAAGTGGCTAAATTCCCTTTGGCCACATCAGAAACCTATAAAGACAAAGCAGGCAATAAAGTGGAACAAACCGAGTGGCACAATGTAGTGGTGTGGAGAGGTTTGGCTGAGATTGCCGAAAAATACCTTCGCAAAGGCAACAGCGTTTTTATTGAAGGGAAAATCCGTACACGATCATGGGATGATAAAGACGGAAATAAAAAATATACCACTGAGATTGTAGCCGATAACCTTACCTTGGTAGGTGGCAAACGCGATGATCAAAATCAGGGCGGATACAACTCAACCCCCGCATCATTGGGAAACTCTTATACAGAAAACAAACAGCCTTCAGCCGTAAATGATACACCCCGTTCTGATGACGGAGGCGATGATTTGCCTTTCTGATGTCTAACCTAATTTAATATATTTTGGAAAGTTCCCCGGGCGATTCGCCCTACCCCGCTTTGATGATTTTTGCTTCATTACTCAACACAGGTATTGAAGGCAGTGATTGGTTAAGTGTGATCATCAGTTTAGTACTGATTGGTTTGCTATTGCTTTGCTCGGCACTGATGTCGGGCTCAGAAAATGCTTTTTTCTCCCTTTCTACTCAAACTCTGGATGAACTGAGAGAAACCGATAGCAGCTATGCGCGGGCTACTGTTTATTTACTGAACCATCCTAAAAAACTACTGGCTACCATACTTATCGCCAACAACTTCGTGAATGTGGCAGTGGTCATGATTTCTTCCTTTATCGTAAGTATTGTGTTCAACTTCACTTTATATCCACTGGCAGGATTTATTCTGCAAGTCGTAGTCATTACCTTTCTTATTGTAATGATAGGAGAAGTGTTGCCTAAAATTTATGCTGTACAAAACAGCATGAAACTGGTGAAACTGATGGCCGTTCCTATGCTTTCATTAAGTAAGCTGCTCTACCCTTTTGTATATGTGTTGGAAAAATCAACGTCTATCATTGACAAACGGATTACCAAAAAAGGGCACATGCTTTCTATTGATGAACTTACTCACGCCATTAACATTACCAGCGAAGAAGATGCCCCGAATGATGAGAAAGAAATTCTGAGAAGTATAGTGAACTTCGGCAACATCAGTGTAAAGGAAATAATGAAACCACGTATGGACGTGGTGGCTTATGAAAACACCATCACACTCAGTGAACTGATTAAAGAAATTAACGAATGGGGATATTCCCGCATCCCGGTTTATGAAGACAACTTCGATAAGGTAATAGGTGTTTTATACATCAAAGACCTGTTGCCACACCTGAATAAGGACGACTCTTTTAAATGGCAACAACTCATTAAACCGCCCTACTTTGTACCGGAGAGTAAAAAAATTGACGACCTGCTCAAAGAATTTCAGAGTAAACGTGTACACTTGGCTGTAGTAGTAGATGAATATGGCGGAACCAACGGAATAGTTACCATGGAAGATATACTCGAAGAAATTTTCGGAGAGATAAAAGATGAGTTTGATGATGACGAATTGTTTTACTCTAAACTGGACGAAAACAACTACGTGCTGGAAGCTAAGATTCCGTTGAATGATATGTGTAAACTGATGGAACTGGACGACAATGTTTTCGATAGTATTCGCGGTGAATCTGACACTTTGGGGGGAATGATTCTGGAGATAACCCGTAAAATTCCTAACCTGAAACAAAAGGTAGAATTTGGCGACTTTACGTTTACCATCGAATCTGTTGACAAAAGAAAAATTAAACGGGTAAAAGTGACTATAAACCGCCCTGTACAACAAGCATAAAATGATGAACAAGCTGATTGTGTTCCTTTTCATAATTACCGGTGCATTTACACTAAATAGTTGTCAGGACGATTTTTCGCCAAAACCACGTGGCTACAATCGCATTGAGCTTTTACCCAAAGGATACCACACTTTTGATAGCACCTGTAATTTTGCCTTCGAAATTCCGCAATATGCTGCCATACTTCCATATGATGGCCCCGATGCACGGCCTT
>DATGWX010000076.1:0-3391 GCA_035299275.1 Bacteroidia bacterium | reverse complement strand
AACCCGTATGTCATTTCTGCCGTGGTGTGTCGCAAAAACATAATCTCCTTTGCAGCCCTGTAAATTTAACTTACCCAGGTTTTCGCTGTAAGCCACCAGCACATCTGCACGTCCATCTATGCTAATATCTCCCTGAAGTTTTGATATAACGGAGAGTTGTTTGGCATCTACGTGCAGGTAAATGTTATTGGATCCCTCATTGATTACTTTTACCGCATCCAGCAAAAGTAAATCAGAGCCGGTGATAGCTGCATCCTGAGTAGTACGCAGCAGGGCGAGGTCGTGAACATTGAGTAGAATTTTAGTACGTTGATTAAATTTACGTACCCAGTTGCACACGTTTTGGTTTTCAATAAACAATGTTCCGTTGTCAACATCGGTTATAATTTGTCCCAGTAAATTTCTTCCGGCAGTAACAGTTGCTGATACGGGCTTACTCAAATCTCGGGTAATGTACACATCAGTAAAACCACTTATCTGAACGGTATTGAAATACGCCAACAGGCGGGTTTCCGTGCGCTCGGGTCCGCTGCTGGTAATGCAGTCGTCCAGTTGCTCCTTGCTACAGGATACACTGCCAAACAGGGCAAGTAAAATCAATAGGTATTTTACCGTCTTCATTTTTTAAATAAACTGTAGCCTGCAATCCATTCCACAAAATCGGCCTGTATAAAATGTGTTTTTAAATAAGTGCCCACATAAAATCCTTTGTACACATCAAGTTTTAAGCCCAGTCGCTGATAGATTGGTGCTTTTACTTTGTATGGATAGTAGGCATAAATACCCAACTGACTAATCATACTTACTCTGCCGGCTTTTAATTCATGACCTATGGTAACAGCTGCCTGTATGTTGTCAAAAACTTTCGGACTGGTGTATTGGTTGCTGTCGGGCGTATCCAGATAAAAGTACGACTTGTCAAAAAACATATCTACACCGGCCATAAACACGCTTCGCGAACTTACCTGCCGTTGTATGTTGTTCGATAAAATAAATACATCAAACCGTCTGAATTTTCGGGTGCCCTGTTCTTTGTATGCCCAACCGCCAAATACATTGTATCCCCATTTTTTTTGTGCATCCTGTGCCAGGTGTGCGCTGTCCATTTTGGGTATGTCACGCACGTAGGGGTTATCCCAAAAGTAACTCAAGCCTATTGATGCAGTGGGGTAGTTGATGCCTAAATTGGGTAAACGCACATTGCCGCAGGAAAAATGCATCAATCCCAATCCCGCATTTAGTTCAATGTTTTGATACAACCGATGGTGATACATGAGCATACCTTGAAAAGCCAGGTTGATAGGCGACCCGATGGTATTATTCTGGTAATTGTCCTGTGCATCGTAATACTTGGTAATGTAACCCAAACCCGCGCCCAGCTTAAAATTGAGCTCGGCATTTTTTTTACGTACAATGGCAAATTCCATTTGCGGAATTATTGACCAGGCTTTTCCGGTTAGTTGGGGTTTGCCGAAATCAGTGTACAACAGCGATACACTTACACGGGGCAGTTTGTATTTTATTTCCCAGGGGCTTTTCCCCAATGTTTTTTTGATAAACTGCAGTTCAAATGTATTGCCGGGACCATATACGTTTTTGTTCTTGTCGCTGTGGGCCCATATAAATCCGGGTAAATCATTGAAGGCAATGCCATAGGTTCCGTCAGTCAGAAATTTTTCCAGAAAGGTTTGTTGGGGTGCTATGGTATCCTCCTGTGCAAGTGCTTTACCTGCAAGTAGAAAGAAGTATATGAGTATGGATAACCATCGCTTTAGCATGTGGCGCAATTTAGTATTTCCTGCTGTATAATTGTAGCGTTTATGATACGTGTTTTGTTTGTTTGTCTGGGTAATATTTGCCGCTCTCCGCTGGCTGAGGGCATATTCCAACGTTTAGTACAAGATGCACAACTTGCTGAAAAGGTGGCTTGTGACTCTGCAGGAGTTAATTCATACCACATTGGTGAAAAACCTGATGCCCGAATGATACGCACCGCCCGAAGTAACGGTATTGAACTTAACCACAGAGCCAGGGCCTTTAAGACGGATGATGCTCAAACGTTTGATTACATTTTGTGCATGGATAAGGACAACTTGTCTATGGCCCGAAGCATTGCAGGAGATGGCGTAAAAGAGCAACAAATTCAGCTCATGCGCAACTTTGATCCTGATGCCCCCGGTGCTGATGTGCCCGATCCGTGGTACGGAGATATGGATGGATTTCAGGAATGTTTTACTATTCTCGACCGCAGCACAAGAAATTTCTTTGAGTACATGTTAAAACAACACCGGTTATGAAATCAGTAAACATAACCGTAAGGGGTAAAGTGCAAGGAGTGTATTACCGCCAGAACACAAGAAGCAAAGCCACGGAGTTGGGGCTTAAAGGTTTTGTACGGAATGAACCTGATAAATCAGTTTACGTGGAAGCGGAAGGAGAGGAGCAAGCCGTTGATGACCTGATTGCGTGGTGCCGTAAAGGACCCTGGCTGGCCAGTGTGGAAGAGGTGATGGTAAAAGAACAGGACCTTAAAGGGTTTGTTTCTTTTGAGATTTTGAGGTAGTAGAACTCAACACTACCGTCATCGCGAGTCATGTACCCATGGCGTGGCGATTTCCCGATTGGAACGATTATTATTTATTCAGCTTCACCATTTCCTGTGCTATTTTTTGAACTTGCTTTTTGAGGTGCAGCGGAGCAATTACCCGACACTTATCACCCATCATCAGTATTTTTTGTATCAACTCGAAGTTGGGAATTAAGTGCAGTTCAAATACCACTTCTTTAGTGGTTGATTTGATTTCTTTTTGTGAGTGATGTAGGGGTAAGGTGCGTAAATAACCCGCTTGTACGGGTGTTACAGCCAACTGTACGGGCTCCATTTTCCCTTCGTCAAACACCAGTCCGATTATTTTTTTGAAATTGGCCTTTACATCCAGTTGTGTATCTCGGTTAAATTTTTCTTTGGTCAGGTGCATGTGCACAATACGGTCGAGGCCAAAAGTTTTAAACTGCCCCTTATCGGAGGTGCGCCCAAACAGGTACCAGCGATGTTCATACTCTTTGAGTAAATAGGGTTGAAGTTGATATTCCTTTATTTCTTTACTGCCGAATTTGCGGTAAGTGAAATTTACCCAAACACTTTTTTTGGCCGCTGTAAGAATATCATTGATCCATTGCAATCCCTCCGGGTTGGTATCAGTTCCTAAATCAATGTAAGGCAGGTTACTTTTATTAAATTGTTCACTTAGTGCGGTGCCGCTTTGTACCATATTCAAAAAGCGAAGGAAGCCAGAAACGTCTGACGATTCACTGTTGTTGATGTGGTAGTTGTTGTGTGGTTTATTGTAACTTATTTCAATGCCAAACTCTTCACGTATGTGCTGTATGT
>DATGWX010000075.1:0-1548 GCA_035299275.1 Bacteroidia bacterium | reverse complement strand
ATGCGAGCCGTTTTTAATAGTATAGTCGGCTTTTACTTTTTCAAAGGGGAAAATTTTATCTGCTGTGCCGTGTATATGAATGGCAGGGGCAGGTACATGTTCATTTTGCCAGTTCACAATTTTGTCAATGGACCAGTTCAGGTAATCAGGGTTAAGGTTGGTGAGTAAAGAGTTCACCATTTCTTTCACCCGGGGATGTTTTTGTACCCCGAAGAAGTAATGCAGCAATTGGTTAGGTTTACTGAAAGATGCAGTAGGTAGTAGTTTGTGCAAACCCGCAGCAGCACTCAGTTTAAAAATGAACGGTTTTTCACGGGTGTTTTTAATGCTTGAAATCAATATGATTTTTTTGCAGGGAATTTGTTTGGCAATTTCGATGCTCACTATACCGCCAAACGATAATCCAACCAACGTAGGATAAGGTTCGGTAATTTCTTCCCGCATACGTGTGGCATAAGCCTCCAGTGTTTCATGGTGAAAAGGAATTTTCCATGCAATGTGGTGTGGCGTAACACCCGGTAATTCCAGCTTGGAGAAGGCCCGTTCATCGGCTCCCAGTCCGCTGATGAAATACACTTTTTTCATGTGGCGAAGATAAGCGGAGTATATTACCTTTTTGTAAATGTTGCGGTAGGCACAGCTTATTTGTATGTTCGTGCACATGAATATTCATCACCTTTCCGTCAGCAAAACGGCCAGATATGTATCGTTGGGAGAGCTTAATCAACACACTACTGAAGTATGGATAGTACTGCACGGTTATGCTCAACTGGCTACAGATTTTATTCAGGAGTTTAAAGCCTTAGATAACGGCAGCAGGTACATTGTAGCACCTGAAGGGCTCAACCGTTTTTACACGAAAGGTTTCGGGGGCAAACCTGCAGCTACCTGGATGACGAGTGAAGACCGCGAAAAGGAGATTACTGATTACATTAATTATCTTGATACATTATACGTGCATTTGGGTTTGGAAAAACTTAAAGCAAAAGTAGTTGTGCTGGGTTTTTCGCAAGGGGTGGCTACTGCATCGCGCTGGTTAAATGCCACTACACATCCGGTCGATCACTGGGTTATTTGCAGCGGAGAAATAGGGCTGGAGTTTCAGCAAGAACCTACGCCCAAACTTACAGGTATTCCTAAAACCTATATCACCGGAGATGTTGACCCCTTTATTGATGCTGAAAAGCATGCGCGATACAAAGAATTGATGGATAAGATGGGGGCGGAGACACTCGTTTTTAAAGGCGGCCACCAAATTCATGCAGAAAGTTTAGCGAAGGTTCGATTGGCCTGATTTCCAAAGCATTTTTGATAATTATTTAACACAAAACAGCTATTATTTCTCAGCTGTGCAGGTTACATTTGCTTACTATATACATTTATGATCAAAAATATACTTGCAACAGCGTTGTGTCTGTTCTCCATCTTGTTGAATGCACAAACCACACTCCCCACTTATTGGAATTTTTCAACTCCCGGTATAAGCACTCCGCCCAACGGATGGAGTTATAACCTAAGCATTGGAGGAACAAATTTAACCTATTCAGG
>DATGWX010000074.1:0-5776 GCA_035299275.1 Bacteroidia bacterium | reverse complement strand
AACAAGGTAGGAGCTCCACTATTCAGGTGCCTGCAGGTAACCATGAGCATGGTGAAAAAATAATGCGCACAACACTCCGTTGCACACAAGCAAAAAATGCTGCGCACCTCAACACTACAGCAGGTAATATAAACCAACCATCATGTGCGGAATAAGCATAGCCATTCGGAACAATAAAGATTTTACAGCTGCGGCATTTGTAAAAATGAACACGGCCATAGCCCACCGCGGACCGGATGGGGAAGGCATAAAATATTTCAGCACTACAGGTGCAGAAACCGCTGAAGGAGCATGGCAATTGGCCTTAGGGCACCGCAGACTCTCCATCATTGATTTAACAGAGGGTGGAAGTCAGCCCATGAGTTATGATCAGGAACAGCTGTGGATTACCTTCAACGGAGAGTGTTACAACTACGTAGAACTCAAAGAACAGTTACTTCAAAAAGGATACACCTTCAAAAGTCACAGCGATACGGAAGTAATACTGGCAGCATACAGGGAATGGGGAACCGATTGCTTTGCCAAAATGCGCGGCATGTGGGCCATTGGCATCTATGACCTGCGCAAAAAAGAAGTTATCATTTGCCGCGACCGTTTGGGTATTAAACCGCTGTACTATTACAGCGACAACAACACACTGTTGTTCTTCTCTGAAATTAAGCAAGTGGTAACAACTGGCATTGTTGCTCCTCAAGCCAATCTCTCTGCCGTAAAAAACTATTTTGATTCAGGCTTTGAAAACAGCAGAGAATCATTTTTCAACAACATACACCAACTGCCTGCCGGTACATTTATTACTATACCGCTGCAACAATGGCCGGCAACTATACAGCCACTGTCCTACTGGAATCCGGAACAAATAACACCTGTAGCACAAAGCAGAGCAACTTCAGTGGCGCAGTTCAAAGAGCTTTTTTTTGAAAGTGTAAAAATTCATTTGCGTAGTGATGTGCCTGTGGGATGTCAGCTAAGCGGGGGAATGGATTCAGGTTCCATCATTATGGCCATGAATCATATTCAGCAAAACTCATCCAACATCAGTACCTTCTCCAGTGTATTTCCCGGGTATGAACGCAGCGAAGATCACTTTATACAAAGTGTACTCGACAAGATAAAAGCTGATGCCTACTTCTCAACTCCCACTCCGGATGAATTCATTCACGACTTGAACGCTTTTGTGGGTACACACGATGAGCCCGTAGGAAGTTTTGCGCAATATGCCAGCTACCGTTTGGCAAAGCTCACACAGGAACAAGGCATCAAAGTAGTATTTAACGGACAGGGAGGCGATGAAATGCTGGGCGGTTACTGGCAGATATATTATGCTTACCTGTTCAGTAAATTAAAAAGAGGTGAAGTGCCGGGATTAATCAAACACTTAACCGGAGCCTTGCTGCCGGGTGGTAATCCTGATTTAATTCAACAGTTCAGTTTCATTTTAAAAAGGTACCTCAACCGGAAAAAGACGTTATCTCAAACCAAAATAAGATTACACATCGACTTGCCGGAAGAAGAAGGATTCATGGCCGGATACATGAAAATGAGCAGTCAGCAAAAACGTGTATTCGAAGTAAGGGAATTCATTTTACCCCGCTTATTGAAATGGGACGACCGTAACCTGATGGCCTTCTCCATTGAAGGACGTTATCCATTGCTTGACCATGTGCTTATTGAAGCCTGCCTGCGTATGCCGGTGGAACATATGTATGACCGCGGGTGGACCAAATACCCTTTGCGCGAAGCCATGAAAGAATACTTACCGGTAGAAATTTACAAGCGAAGAAGCAAATGGGCGTTTGAGTTTCCGAAAGAAAAGTGGATGCGCAATGAACTTAAGCCACTCATTATGTCCATTACCGAAAATAAAAATTCCGCCACCTTTGGTATTATTAATCATGCAGATGCCACCCGTCATGTAAATGATTTCATGAATGGCAATGATGAAGAGTGGCAAACAGTATACAGACTGATTAACTTTGACACCTGGACCAAACAACTGAATGTTTCTCTATAAATAAAAACATGCTCCTGAACAGATTAAAATTATTTGTAAGAAAAAATGCGCCTGATTTTCTGATTCAGTTGCTCATCAAAGGCAAAAACAAACAGAAAGAGCTGGAAAAAGAAGAGAAGCGCAAACGTATAGAAGAAAAGAAAAACAGCAACAATGCCATTACAAAAGAACAGGTAATTGCTGACCTCGTAAAACTGGGACTGAAAAAAGGTGATTCAGTATTGGTGCATAGCAGTTTGAGTAAAATGGGTTATGTAGAAGGCGGACCCGTCACAGTAATTGACGCCATAACGGAAACCATTGGCCCCGAAGGAACATTGATGTTTCCAACTTTTCCGTTTGACACTTTACTGGAAGTATTTTTTGAACACTACAACACCTTTGACCGAAGCAACACCCCATCTAAAATGGGAAAGATAACAGAAGTATTCCGAAAAATGGATGGCGTAACCCGCAGTTTCCACCCTACTCACCCGGTTGCAGCCAAAGGACCTTTAGCAGAATATTACACCAAGGACCACTACAACCAGCCCACCCCTTTCAACAAAAACTCACCTTTCTATAAGCTTACCGAAAAAAACGGGAAAGTACTTACCATTGGTTTGTACATAGAAACCTACACCAGCTTTCATGTATTGGAAGACTACATTGAAGACTTTAAATACCCGGTATACCGCAAAGAGTGGTATGAGGTAAACATGATTGATTACGATGGAACTACGTCAAAAGTTAAAACTCGTATTCATGATGGCGCCTACTCTATGCGAAGAAAATACAATGAAATGGTGCCTATGTTTGTAAAAGACGGAGCTATGGTATTGGGTAACATTGGTGAGGCACACGGCTCTTTAATTGATGCTAAAAAATTCCTTGACTCTATGGTAAAGAACTACCATGAAAATGGTGTAACCATGTACAGTGTTTACGGAGATAAAGATCAACTGAGACCGGAGATGGAAGAAGAGCGGTTTAAAACAGCATAAAAAAATGAAAAAAGTTTATTTTACAGTAGACATTGAACCTATTGTAAGCAAAAGAAGTTTTAATCCCACCATATTAACCAATGTAATGTTGGGTAGTATATACATCGCTCAGGAGTTGCAGGCCAGAAACCAGAAAGCCACATTTTTTGTGAGCCTGTCTCCCAAAACTCCCGGTTTATCTTTTACAGAGTACACGCGTTACATTCGCACATTGCTCACCAGTTTAAAACCGTTCAAAAACATCAGGCTGGAACCTCACCTGCACGTACAAGGAATTCCCATGCCGTTTAACACCGACAATGATTTTTTCTCCGCTTACAACAATGAACAGGCCACTCAATTGCTTCACTGGGCAAAGAAAGAATTCGAACAACTGGGTATTGAAACAGCTGCATTCCGACCCGGGGGATTTAAACTGAGCGGAGGATATTATGATGCCCTGAAGACTGCCGGCTATAAATACAGCAGCATTCTGAATCCTCAAAAACCCGATATCAGTTTTGTAACGGGTCATTTTGAGCCTGCTAAAGTTGAGCAGCAAGCAAATGGAATTACAGAATATCCGGTGACGGGTATTGAAGTAAAATCAATTAAGGGAACAAGGGAAGTCATCAACCTTTCCCCTGATTTTTTTACCATAGACAGTGTGAAAGACTACCTGCACAAGATGGATTACATCAACATCAACTTCCATAGTTTTTCTGTGTTCTCCAACCGTTTTGCCAGAGAGAATCACAACGGACAACTTTGGAACAACATTAAATATCTTTTGCTCGAAAAACCAGCAAACAGCTTGTGTAAAAAAGCAGGCATAGAGCTCATCAACAAAAACACCCTCTTCAGAAAAGAATTCATTCGCTGGATTGATTTCTTAGAAGAAAACAAATTTACTACATACTTTATAGGAGAATAACATGATTATTATCTCAGGAGCATCCGGAGGCATTGGCCAATATCTGATGAAAACATTTAAAGACGCGGGAGAGCCGGTGCTGGGTCTTTACAACTCCGTTAAACCGGAGGGCTTTACAGATGCTGAGTTATACAAAATTGACATCAGTAACATCGAACAACTGGAACAGTTCAGAAACCATTTTTCAGGCACAGATAAAAAACTTGTACTGATCAATTGTGCAGGAATAAACTACAATGCTTTTGCTCATAAGGCTGATATGAATGAATGGAAAAGAGTGATTGAAGTGAACCTTATAGGCACCTTCGGTATTATCAACGCAATACTGCCTGCCATGCGTGAAAACAATTATGGCCGCATTATCAACCTTTCCTCTGTAGTTGCCAGAACAGGTGTACCCGGAACCAGCGCTTATGCAGCATCCAAATCTGCTTTGTGGGGCATGAGTAAAGCCATTGCGGCAGAAAGTGCTGCCAAAAACATTACCATCAACTGTCTTAACTTAGGATATTTCAACATCGGTATGATCAGCATTGTGCCGGAGAAAATGCAGGAAGCTATAAAAAGCAAAATACCATCAGGTAAATTTGGCGACCCAACGGATATTCTCAATGCAGTAAATTTCCTGATTGCTTCAGAATACATCAACGGAGAGGCCATTGATATCAACGGTGCTCTTATTTAATACATGAAATTACACTACAAAAAAATCTTTCTTTTTCTCTCCATACTGGCTGTAAATGGTCTGTTGTTTTATATGCTCAGCCATTCTTCGGTGAGAACAAGGCCTTTTGGAGATGGCGACTTTCATGAAGAAACAAAAGTACTTACACAATACCTGTGGGGTAATGTAGATTATAATTATGTGTCGGTTACCAAAGCACCCGGACCGGTATTGTACTACTTCACCCCTTACCTGCTGTCAGGCAGCCACCCCGAAGAAAACACTTACTGGATCTTCTCCATGATATGGAATGCCATATGGTCGTCAGTTGCATTGTACCTGTTATCGGTAGCCGTAACCCGCTTCTCTTCCAACACACTGGCCGGTATCATTCCCGTATTATTATCATTTGCCGTTCCCTTACACGTATATTACGGCACATCGGTTACCGGAGAAGTACCCGCCTTCATCGGCATCTGTTTGATTATTTATTCCTACTCCTGTTTGAATAACCTGAACGCAAAAAAAGCAGGCAGACAAGCCATCATTTTTTTTGCAACGGGATTGGCCCTCTTAGCGCTGAGCCGCCCGAACACCAGCCTCATTTTCGGCTTAATGATTCCGGTGTTGTACCTTTTGTGGAGACAAAAATCGCCCATGTTTAAACCGTTAACCTATGGCTTGGGAATTGCGTTAGGTACCATTTTTCTCATTTCAACATTGGTTAAACAGTTGCCCAACACACGCAAAAGTTATAAGCAACTCGACTACCTGTCATATGTTATACTACAAGGTTGTTTTCAGTTCAGAGATGAACCGAATGACTGGCGTTTCTTTGACCCTTCCATTCGCGGAGACAGCAAAGACATGATTAATTATCAGGCTACCCAAAAAAAATTGTACCAACAAATGGAGGCCGAGAACAAGTCATTAAGTGAGGTAAATCTGACTTACATGAAAGATGATATCTTAGCTCATCCGTTTACGTTCCTGAGACAATGCATCACCAAAACACTTTACGGACATTCACTGAATGTAAGTTCAGTAAAACCTCAAAACTTTAATCTGGGACCTTTTAAAGGAACAACCGGATACCTGATTTTCTATTATTCACTTAACGCATTTAACTTGATACTGATTGTACTGGCGCTCACAACGCTGTTCCGAAAATACAGATGGAACATGCTGTTGCTGGTACTGAT
>DATGWX010000073.1:0-7061 GCA_035299275.1 Bacteroidia bacterium | reverse complement strand
AGTTGCACCCTAAGTGTAAGTAATAAGGAAGTTGATGCTCATTGTGAATCATCAGATATTCTTATAACACAAAAACGTTCAGGCTAACCTCAAGCCGTTCTTCACTTTTCGCTCCGTTTGCGCAACAACTACATGACCGTTTTCATCCGGAAATCCTGTAAGCAAAAACTCAGAAATAAACTTACCGATTTGTTTGGGTGGAAAGTTCACCACGCCTATAATTTGTTTGCCCAAAAGTTCTTCTTTGCTGTACAAAGCAGTTACCTGTGCACTCGTTTTTTTAATCCCCAGTTCTTCTCCAAAATCTACCCAAATTTGATAAGCCGGTTTACGGGCTTCGGGGAAGTCCTCCACGCGAATGATGGTGCCTGCCCTAAGGTCGGTTTTTTCAAAGTCGGTCCAGCTTAGTTCGTTCATGGTTGAGTGAAGGTTGTAATGAGTTGAATAAAATTATCGTACACCTCAGGCAATTCTGTAAGTGTAGTCAGGTTGCTGTCAACAATAGCAAATCTTCGTTCTTTGTTTTTAGTGTAGGCAATAAGTAGTTCGTTCTCCAGTGTTTGCATCACAAAGGGTTTCTCTACATAAAATGATTTAACCATTTCCAGTTTCAGGTTGTACAAACACAAGGCATTTTCTTCGGTAATGTAAAGGTGGTTGTCGTCTTTCCAGGCAGCATAATCATTGGTACGCGGAATAGATTTTATGTGCCTGCGCTGCGGAGTAATGAGGTAGGTGAGGTTACCTTTCCCCGGGAGGCTGTAGACTAACAAATTTCCGTTTCGGTAGCCTGAGTAATCAGCGTAATTAAAGAGCATACTATTTTTGGTTTGCCCGGTTAAAAAATGGTAATCTGTTTTGTAAATGGAATCGCGGTATACGTAAATGAAACTGCATTTGCTGCTGTCACTTATTAATTGATAGTTTCCTGAATGAAGCGTAGCAGGAAATAGCTGTTTGCTTTTCATGTTATTCAGGTTTATTTCTTTTATCCAGCCTTCATTATAGTCGTATAAAAGTACAGTGTTTCGCGCCTCGTTCAATTCCCAAGGTACGTACATGGTGAGAGGCAATTCTAGTACACGGCTTATTTTTCTGGTAGCAAACTCATACATAAATAGTGCGGTCCACTTTATGCTATCAGTTGCCGATTCAGCCGGTAAATGGTATAGTGAAAAGTACATTTTACTTCCGTCAGACGTGATGTAAGTACTGCGCAAAGCCCCGGTGGTATGGTAATTCTCAGCTGTAGGGGAGCCTTCTAATTGAGCAATACTTACCACTATATCGTTTTCTTTCTCCCAAGAGCTGTTGTACACTTGAACTTTAAACTTATCTGCGGCATAGGTAACAACGGCATGTTTTTTTTGCGACCACACCAGGAGTGGCAAACACAATAGCAACAATGTCAACGGCATCTTGTTCATCTCCGGCAAATGTAGAAGTTGTCTTGTAAGTTCCCAAGAACTTGTATTTCACCTGCCGGCCAATACTTTTTTTAATACCTTTGCCACATGACCCGCAAAGCACTTTTAGTAATTCTGGATGGTTGGGGAAAAGGCCGTGAAGATAACTCCAATGCCATATACAAGGCCCAACCTGCATTTTTTAATCAGTTGTTGCAGAACTACCCGAACGCCCAGTTGCGAACTGACGGGGAGAACGTAGGGTTGCCTGACGGGCAGATGGGCAATTCGGAAGTTGGCCACCTTAATATTGGTGCAGGCAGGGTGGTGTATCAAAATCTGGTACTCATTAATAAGGCATTCAGAGAGCGAACCATTCACAGCAACCCGGCAATTTTGAATGCAATTAATTATGCGAAGAGCAACAATAAAAAAGTACATTTAATCGGTTTGGTTTCTGATGGGGGAGTGCACTCGCATATTGAGCACCTCATTGGTTTGTGCCGGTTGTGCGAGGAGAATCAACTTCAGAATGTGTTTATTCACGCGTTTACTGATGGACGTGATACTGATCCCAAAGGAGGAGAAAGTTACCTGAAACACCTGATGGAGGCGACCTCATCCACTCACGCTAAAATTGCTTCAGTAGTAGGACGCTATTATGCGATGGACAGAGATAAACGCTGGGAGCGGGTGAAACTGGCTTATGATGCTATGGTAAATGGTATCGGAACACCTACTCGAAATGTACTTCAAAGTATTGAGCATTCATACAGTGAGGGGGTAACAGATGAGTTTATCAAGCCGATTATCTGTGTGGATGAAAAGAATCAACCGCTGGCTACCATTGCTGAAGACGATGTGGTGATTTGTTTTAATTTCAGAACGGATCGCGGCCGCCAGATTACAACTGCTCTTACTCAACAAGATTTTCATGAGTTCAATATGCACAAACTGAAACTGCATTATGTAACCATGACCAATTACGATAACACATACGAAAATGTTAACGTAGTGTTTAAGGAAGATAACCTGCAAATGACTTTAGGTGAGGTATTGGAAAAAAACAAACTCACACAAATGCGCATTGCAGAGACAGAAAAATACCCGCACGTTACGTTCTTTTTCTCAGGAGGAAGAGAAGTGCCTTTTCAGGGAGAAGAAAGATCAATGTGTCCCTCGCCCAAAGTGGCTACCTACGATTTGCAACCAGAAATGAGCGCAGAAGAAGTGTGCAATGCCACGCTGGAGGCTCTTAAAAAAGGATTTGATTTTATAGTAGTGAACTTTGCCAATCCGGATATGGTAGGTCACACCGGTGATTTTAATGCAGTAATGAAAGCCATTAAAAAAGTGGATGATTGTTTGAAACGGGTAGTGTATACTGCACAGGAGCAAGACTACAACGCGCTCATAATTGCCGACCACGGTAATGCTGATTTTATGATTAATGATGACGGTACACCCAACACTGCACACACCACTAATCCGGTTTGGTGTATTTGTACCGATAAATCCAGAAAAGTTCACAACGGCATACTGGCAGATGTGGCTCCTTCCATTCTTGATTTGATGGGAGTGGTGCAGCCTGCTGAGATGACCGGTAAATCTATGCTAAGCTAAATGATTAACCGCATTATATTTTTCTCGGTAGCAATATGGTTCATGGCTTGTTCAGGCGAAAAGGCTGCTGATTTACCAAAGGCTTATTTTGATTTAGCTGCTTTTGCCGACAGTGCATTCTCAAACTTGGATACTTTTAACGTGAGGTTGGAAAAGACAGTTGAATTTAACGGACAAACAGAAACAATGCTCACACCGGCATCTTTTTTAAAAGAGGATATGGAGATTGTGAAGCAAATGGATATCAACAAACCTTCCTGGAAAACATCGTTTACTGCAAGCACCAAACTAACTGAAGCAGGAGAACAAACTACTTATATAGCCATTGATGAAAAATTGCCGGTGAGACAAATGCGTATTACCCGATATTCAGGTACTGGTAGGGTGAGGCAAATTTATGCTTTCAGAAAAAGTAAAAACCTTCTTTACGGAATTGAACAGGAAATTCACTGGCATTGTGATAGTGTTTTGGAAATAAACACAGTTCAAAACATCACTTTGCTTAAACCCAAACGCTACCATAGCATTATCAGGTTTATTGTAAAATAATTTACCTCAAATCTACTACCTGTACACCGGGATATTTTTTCTTATCGAATACAAAGTAGCTTTTATCCAACTTAGGGTTGGCGGTTTGTTTAGTAACGTTGTAAGTGTATATGTTACCGTTTTTATCGTAAATAACTGAACGTATAATCTGACTGGCTGCTTTATCTACAGTTACTTTAACTTTGAAAAATGTTTTCTTTTTGTCTTTGGGCGTCAGTTCCAGATTTTGTATCACTTTTCCTCCCTCGGTTTTCTCATCAATCAGTCGGTATAAAAATCCTTTTTGATACATAGTGAAGATTTCTGATGGATTAATATCAGCATCTTTTGGTGAATAGTTATTAATAGAGACCTCGTTTACCTCTTTGTTGTAAGTGTAAATAACTTTTCCGTCAGAAAAAATTTCTTGTCCGGCAATTTCTACCCTGAAACTGGAACCACTGGTACTTATGGTGCCGCTTTGATTTTCCTTAATGTTATCGGCCTTGTTTTCTATGGAGTAAGTGAATTTAGCCTGAAAGGTTTTATTGGCTTTGTATTTTTTGCTTACAGCATCCAGAATTTTCTCAGCCTTTTTATCATTTGTTTCAGCAGGGCCTGATTGTGTTGTTTTTGACTGTTTGCGCTCTACACGTTTTTGTTGACGGGCTTGTTTCCCTTTGGGTTTAGGTTGCTGGCTAAAGGAGACCAAGAATGTGGATAGCAAAAAAGCGGATATAAAAAATCGTGTCATGTTCATTGTCAGGATGGATTGTCCATGTTTTTCAATAATTGTTCCAAAGCGTATTCATCAGGAATTAAAACTTCACGTGCTTTGCTTCCTTCAAACGAGCCTACTATGCCGGCTTGTTCCAGTTGGTCGATTAATCGTCCGGCTCTGTTATAGCCCAGTTTTAATCTTCTTTGTAAAAGTGAGGTAGAACCTTGCTGATGTTGAACAATGATGCGGGCTGCTTCTTCAAATAAAGCATCCCTGTCATTGGGGTCAAAATCTCCGCCACCACTATTTTCATTGCTCTCATCTTTTACTTCCGGCAAAATGTACGCATCCGGGTAACCTCTTTGAGAACCAATGTACTCCGCCACTTTGTCTACCTCAGGCGTATCAACAAAAGCACACTGCAACCGCACCAAATCATTGCCGTTGGAGTATAACATATCACCTTTACCAATAAGCTGATCTGCTCCGTTGGCATCCAAAATTGTGCGGGAGTCTATTTTCGATGAAACGCGGAAAGCCAGTCGGGCAGGGAAGTTCGCTTTAATGGTACCTGTAATAATATTTACTGACGGACGCTGGGTGGCCAGTATAAGGTGAATACCAATTGCACGGGCCAGTTGAGCTAAACGTGCAATGGGATGTTCTACTTCTTTACCGGCTGTCATCATCAAATCGGCCAATTCGTCAATTACTACTACCACAAATGGTAAGAAGCGATGACCGTTGTTAGGGTTTAATCTTCGTTCGATAAATTTCGCATTGTACTCTTTGATGTTACGTACCTGAGCATCTTTGAGTAAATCATATCGTGCATCCATTTCTATGCACAACGAATTGAGCGTATTGATTACCTTTTTGGTATCGGTTATAATGGCTTCTCCTTCACCCGGTAACTTAGCCAAAAAGTGACGTTCGATGGTTTTGTAAATACTAAGTTCCACTTTTTTCGGATCAACCAGAACAAACTTTACCGAAGAGGGGTGCTTGCGGTACAACAATGAAATCAACACAGTATTCAGTCCAACTGATTTTCCCTGACCTGTAGCACCTGCCATTAGCAAGTGAGGCATTTTGGCTAAATCAACTACATACACTTCATTAGTAATGGTTCGTCCCAAGGCGATGGGCAGGTCCATATCAGCTTCCGTAAACTTAGGACTGGAAAGTACAGAGCGTATGGAAACAACGGCTTTGTTGATATTTGGCACTTCAATACCTATGGTGCCTTTGCCGGGCATAGGAGCGATTATGCGTATCCCTAAAGCTGCCAGACTCAATGCAATATCATCTTCCAGATTCTTGATTTTGGCAATACGCGTTCCTTCAACAGGAATAATCTCATACAGAGTTACTGTTGGCCCCACTGTAGCCTGAATCTTTTTAATTTCAATGTTGTAGTTGCGAAGGGTTTCAATGATGAGGTTGGTTTTTTCTTTAAGCTCCTCATCACTTACCCGGCCTTTATTGTCAGGATATTCGGTAAGTAAATCTAATGTAGGGAATTTGTAGCTGGACAGTTCCAGTGTGGGGTCATAGGGTTCATTCAACCCAATGTGTTCCAGACTATCTTCTGTTAGTGTCTCTTCTTCCTGTGCCAGATTATTTTGTACATTCAAAGTAATTTCACCGGTGTTGATGCTGCTGTTAATTTGTGCAGGTTGCTCAACAGGTTCAACTGTTTCCTCTTCTTCTTTTTCTTCGATAATGTTTTCAGTTATTTCAATCTCAGAAGGAGCTTCTTCTTTAGGTAAAATAATTTCAGGTGCAATATTAACTTTTGGCAGTTGTACGCTTACGGGCTTCGCTTCTTCTGCTTGTTTTACTACAAAAGCAATCTCTTCTTTTGTGGTTTCCTCTTCCCATGGTGGTTGCTCAGTATCGGTCTCAGAGAAGTTGTTGCCTTTTTTGCTGTTATTTACAGGAACGGGTTCAGGAACTACCTCTTTAGTGCTTTCTTCTAAAGGGGCTTCTGTTTTGATCGCTTTAAGGTTCGCTTTCGGGAAATTAATATTGAACACTACAACCAGATATACCAACGCGTAAAACAGCAAAATGAAGAATGTACCAATGGTTCCTACTATACCTTTGAGCCACATAAACCCTTGATGACCAAATGCACCACCCAATACCTCCCAGCTGTTGTTAAAAATGAAACCAAATGTTACTGAAAGCCAAATGAGAATAAAAAAGGTATGTTGAAGTATACGTTTAACCGGTAGCAGTTGTGTTTGAAACAAGGTATTGAAACCGGATACAAAAAATAACAATACAAAAGCAAAAGAAGCTAATCCGAATCCCTTGTAAATAAAGAGATGTGCCACCATAGCACCCAACATGCCCAGCCAGTTATCAGCAGCATCAGGGTTGATGGTGAAAAAATCACGTACCCCCATTCCTGTTACCAGACTTTGGTCAGTTTTCCACGAAAACAGATATGATAGAAAAGCTACAAAAAAGTAAATTGAAAGTAACAGGGAAAACAGCCCCCATATTTTAATCAGTCGCTCATCTTTCAGAAAAGCTACAGTTTTATTGCTCCCTGGCTTTGGTGCGGGGGCAGGAGGGACGGCACTTTTCATTTCAGGTTCTTCTGAAATGTAGGCATTCTCCTTGTTTTCGTGGTTTGATTTTTTAGCCATCAATATGCTTAAGGCAGCACAACAAAATTAACCTTCACAGCATCAATAATAGGGAGAAGTTACCCACCTCTGTTTACTTTGCTGGGCAGGTAAATTTACCTTTTTCGGGCTTCAATAATTTCA
>DATGWX010000072.1:0-1900 GCA_035299275.1 Bacteroidia bacterium | reverse complement strand
TGGTGTAATAAACAGCGCCTTAATTGTAGGAGTTGCAGCTATGTTGCTGGCGTTTATGGCTACATTGTACGTGAAAGAAACTTTTGGAAAAGACCTCGATTATATAGAAAAATTATAATTTATATTTGTTCCATAGATTATCAAACTAATCCGACTTACATGCCTGAAGCAAAATATGTTCTTATTATTGATGATGACACCATTAATAATTTTGTCTGCTCAAGAATTATCAAACTCTCCGGTTTAACAGATAAGGTGGAGTGCGTGCTAAGTGCCGATGACGGCATGGCCATTCTTGAAAATAATATCTCCAATGCAGACGGCCTTCCCGACTTAGTTTTTCTGGACATCAATATGCCGGGTAAAAATGGTTGGGACTTTTTAGATAAGTTCAAGGAGATGAAGCCGAAGTTGCCTAAACGGGTGCTTATTTTTATGCTTTCTTCTTCCTTGTACCGCGAAGATGTGGAACACTCCAGAGTTTATGAAGAGGTGTCAGATTATATCACCAAACCATTGGCCGTTGAACGCCTGAGGGAACTTAAAGAGAAGTACTTCTCTTCCTTATTTTATGCTGGGACTCAAACTACCCACAGATCCGCGCTGGGTAAACATTGCTGAAAAACAGCTCGAGGAAATTCTTACCGACCATGCTTACTGTGAGCAAAAGGCTGCAACCAACGGAATAACACTGATTGTAAAATATGCCGATAAAGAAGGCATTGTGGAGGAAATTACTCCCTTAGTAGCAGAAGAGTGGGGCCATTTCAGAAAAGTAGTTAAAGAGCTGGATAAAAGAGGACTTAAGTTGGGTGTTCAGCGCAAGGATGAGTATGTGGCACAACTGCTCAAGCAAATTTACAAAGGGGGCTCAAGAGAATTGCATCTGGTGGAGCATCTGCTGGTGAATGCCCTTATTGAGGCAAGAAGTTGTGAACGTTTCAGGTTATTGTCCATCCACATGGAGGATGAATACTTCAGAGAATTTTACCATGAATTTATGGTATCGGAAGCCGGACACTACCGCATGTTTATTGATTTGGCTAAAAGGCATATGCCGGAGGAGTACGTGAAAAAACGCTGGCAGGAATTACTCGATGCTGAGGTGGCTATTCTTGCCTCACTTGACCTGCGGGGCGACCGCATTCATTAATTATTTGTTGGGGTTGTATTCCTGGTAATATGCGCTGATGCGTTTATTGAGCACATATACCTGCAGTTCAAGAGCGTTTTTAAAGTCCTCTTCTTTTTTGTCAGTAAGGTACCTGCGGTAGGTTTGAAAAGCTTTAAGGTTATTGGTAGAATAAGGGAACGGACTTTTCATCTGTTTGAATTTAGAGTTTAACACCACCATCATGTTGTCAATGGTACTTCCGGTAAAGGATTCAACAAAGCCAATTTCAGCAATTAGAAAACGTTTACCAAGGATGCTTTGAGACGAATCAATTTCGAGACTGTCGTTCACAAATATGCCTTCAGGGCTGCCACCGGCAACTTCGTAACTCTTATCATCTTTAAAGAAGTATACCTTACTGAAGGTGTAGTATTTTTTAAATGCCTGCATTAAGGTTTTATTGAAGTCATCGTTTTGTGTTCTTACACTATCGGCCTCATTCCATCGTTTGTTTTCCTCATACCATTTTATAAGTGGCAGGTTGTAATTAAGACGTACAAGCAACACCCCGCCTTCACCCAGTGTGCGGTTGTCTTTTACTTCTTCCAGTTCCTCAGCTGAAGGCAACTGATTGTCTTCTATAAATTTATTCAGGTTAACGGTGATGCCGAATTGCAGGTAATCCGTTTTACCTTTTACTTGTTGTGGCGTGGTAGAGCCGGTAATTGTCTTGTGGTATTTTACAAAAAAATCAACCTTATCGCTGGCAGGTATAGATGCTCCTGC
>DATGWX010000071.1:0-7705 GCA_035299275.1 Bacteroidia bacterium | reverse complement strand
GCATTTGTTTGATGATGGTCCCACAGAAACCGGCATGCGTTATTGTGTAAACTCTGTTTCGCTTGAATTTATTGAAAAGGATAAAACAACCGCCAACACCATTGATACCATAACGCTCGGAGGTGGTTGTTACTGGTGTATTGAAGCTGTATTTCAACAACTCAACGGGGTGTTGAGTGTAGCATCCGGATTCAGCGGGGGGAAGGTTAAAAATCCATCCTACAAAGAAGTGTGCATGGGAACTACCGGCCACGCAGAGGTAATACAACTTACTTACGATGCAAGTAAAGTGTCCTTTGAAGAAATACTGCAGGTATTTTTTACCGTGCATGACCCTACAACACTCAACCGACAAGGTGCTGATGTGGGTACACAATACCGCTCTGCTATTTTCTACCACAACCAAGCCCAGCAACAAACTGCACTGAGCATTATTGCTGCTTTAAATAAAGAAAAGGCATATCCTGATCCGATTGTAACTGAAGTAAGTGCTTTTGAAGTGTTCTATAAAGCCGATGCGAATCACCAGAATTATTACAACGATAATAAGGATCAACCTTATTGCCGGATGGTGATACAACCTAAACTGGAAAAGTTTGAAAAAGTATTCAAAGCAAAAATCAAGAAATAACATCCTTTGTAATACCATGAACATGATGAAAAACATTTTCAATACTATCATCTGTATGATGATAATTCAAACCGCACTGGCACAAGTGCCGAAGACAACGGTGGTAGAACATTTCACCAATTCCAATTGCAGTGTATGTGCCTCCAACAACCCCGGCATTTTTGCAACACTCCGAAATTATCCTGATGCTATACACCTGGCTTTTTACCCGAGCAGTCCGTATGCCGCTTGTATATTCTCGCAACAAAATACTGCAGAGAATGACCTGCGCACCTACTTGTACAACGTGTATGGCGGAACTCCGCGCCTGGTGGTAAACGGCATTGTTATCAGCAACACATCATTAGGCTCATCTCTGAACACTGCATCAACACATACAACAGAGTTTACGGTTAAGGCAAGTGAAAACATGTTCTCCAGCGATTCAGTTAAAGTGGACGTGGTTATCACTAAGGTTGCGGCTAATACTGCTACCTCTGCCCTGTTGTTTACCGGAGTGGTTGAAGACACCATCTCTGTTTTAACGGCTAACGGAGAACCACGACACTACAATGTATTTCGCAAAGCACTTACCTCAGCTGCCGGGAATACCATTACGCTTCCGGTGAATATTAATGACAGTGTAACTTTTCAGTTCAGGTATAAAATTAAAAACGGATGGAACAGCTCACGTTTAAGCTCTGTAGCTATACTGCAACATGTCACTACTAAAGCCACGTACAACGCGGCTAAATCAACGCGCTCAAGCGGTGGTACCACAGGCATTACTTCTGTAAACGGAAACTCCATTAACTTATATCCTAATCCTGCAAATACGTTAGTGTACACCGATGAGCTCACAGCTTACGACCGCATAGAACTGTCGGATCTTACCGGCAAAGTAGTGCTTTCACATGCGCTTCCCTCCGCTTCTATTGATGTTTCCGCTTTACCTGCCGGCTTGTACGTTACACGGGTTTATGGCAAAACGGGAGTTCACGCACAACGATTGGTTATTCAGCATTAACATTCAACATATAGTTAAATAAAAAAGAGGGAACGGTGAAAACCGTTCCCTCTTTTTTATGTTCTGTTATCTGATTATCCTTTTCTTGCTATGGCTTTTAAAGCAGCCTCTACAATATCAGGTGTATCTAATTTGTATTTCTTCAACAGTTCTTCCGGGACACCGCTCTCACCAAAGCTGTCGTTCACAGCTACCGTCTCCACCGGTGCAGGTGCAGTGCGTGCCAGCAACTGGCAAATGCTGTCGCCTAAACCACCATGACGTTGATGCTCTTCCGCAGTAACCACACATTTGGTTTTAGCTACTGATTTTAACACAGCCTCTTCATCCAAAGGTTTTATGGTGTGTATATTGATTACCTCAGCATCAATTCCTTTTTCTGCCAGTATATGTCCTGCTTCAATGGCTTTCCAAACCAGGTGACCGGTAGCAAAAATGCTCACGTCTTTTCCTTCACTCACCATCCACGCTTTTCCAATTTCAAATTTTTGGTCGGGTGCTGTAAAGTTAGGCACAACAGGGCGACCGAAACGTAAATACACCGGACCTTCATACTGTGCAATGGCCAGAGTAGCCGCTTTGGTTTGGTTGTAATCGCAGGGATTTATTACCGTCATACCCGGCAACATTTTCATCAGGCCGATGTCTTCGAGAATCTGGTGCGTGGCACCGTCTTCTCCTAAAGTTAAACCGGCATGTGAGGCACATATTTTTACATTCTTACCTGAATAGGCCACCGACTGACGAATTTGATCGTACACCCTGCCGGTAGAGAAATTGGCAAATGTTCCTGTGAAGGGAATTTTACCTCCAATGGTCATACCAGCTGCTAAACCAATCATGTTGGCTTCAGCAATACCTACCTGAAAAAAGCGCTCAGGAAAAGCTGCTTTAAACGCATCCATTTTTACAGAACCGGTGAGGTCGGCACACAGGGCAACAACGTTGTCGTTTTGCTTTCCTGCTTCCAGCAACCCTGCCCCAAATCCGGAGCGTGTATCTTTCTTATCGAGTATTTCGTATTTCTTCATGTGTTATAAATTGACAATGGTGGAGTAACCGGAGCCTATGTTAAATTCCTTCTCAAATGTGTAAACCGAACGGTTCATGTTTTTGGGGCGATATATGATTTTATACGTTCCGGGTTGTATGATAATGTTTTGTTGCTTGGTGGTTAAATCCAATTCGGTAACCAGTTCTATTTTGTTTCCTCTCATTTGGTAAATGGCACCCCACACATCGTTGGGTGAATTGATGGTGAGTTTACCCGGCTGCGGAATACTTATGCTCGTTACACTATTCTGATTAATGATAACATCTTTCATGTAAATGCGGGGCAATGAAAGAATTTCTAAATCGTATTTCCCTACAATGTATTTGCGGGTAGCATTAAAATCATGCAGGGTGAGTGTTTTCATATCATTGCTTCGTCTCATTATACCCTGCAACTTGGGGTAATTGGTAATGCCCATGCACGATAGTTTTAGGTAACCCTGCGGTGCATCAATGCCCACAATGTTGTGCTTACCGGGGTTGAACTCCACTCCTTCGCGTGTTACTTCAGGTGTAGTGTGTACTACTATGTTGTAGGTAAGTGAAGGATCTACCGCAACGGTATCAGGATAACCGCGGTCGTTGATGGTATGCATAAAGTTGTACATCATTTTACCGCTGTGTGCATCATAAAAAGTCATGTTCACATTGGTTTCTGACGGCTTGTAATAAATATCCAAGAGGTTTACCTGAACGGTAGTACTGTTGAGTGCTTGTGATACTACCACGTTCAACGCTTTGGCAAATTGTGCCTCTGTTGATGCATCATAATATCTGCCCACACATTCAAAGGCTTTACCAAATTCTTCTGAAGCACCCAAACCTATAATAAACGGTTTTAATGCCACACCATTTTTTTGCAATGCCTCGGAAACAGCACAAGGATCACCCTTACATTCTTCCAAACCATCGGTAATTAAAATGATGATGTTGCGCGAAGTGCGGTCAGGGAAATCATAGGCCGCCTGTGTGAGGGAATACGCTATCAACGTTGTACCACGTGGTGCAATCTGGTACAGGCGTTTTTTCATGTCGCTGTGGTTGCCTTTTTTAAAGGGCACTTCGAGTTTGGTGTCTTTACAATTTTGTTCGCCTATGCTGCTTTGGTGACCGTACACACGCAGGGCCACTTCTACATTCTGGTACTGGCTCAGGCTATCTACAATGCCCGACAACATTTTTTTGGCTACGTCCCAGCGGTTTTGCCCTTTATCCATTTGTGCGTACATACTACCCGAAGCATCCAGCAAAAAAAGTATGCGTGTTTTATTGGGTGTTTGTGCCTGCAACGCTGTCGAAAACAGCAGTACAAAAACAATCAGGAAAAAAGGTTTTAGTTGTTTCATGCGTTTAATAATCGCCCAGTGTTTCTTCCAGCTGGCCAAGTGCCGAAGCCAGTTGCTCATCATTGGGTGCTACACCGTGCCACTTGTGTGAGCCCATCATAAAATCAACGCCCTGCCCCATTTCTGTTTTCATAATCACAAAAACAGGTTTGCCTTTTCCGGTGGCGGCTTTGGCTTCCTTCAGGGTAGCTACTAAGGCTTCCATGTTATTGCCATCGGTATGCAACACTTCCCATCCAAATGATTTTATTTTGGCTGAGATATCATCAAAGCCCATAATCTCCACAGTAGAGCCGTCAATTTGTTGCTTGTTAAAATCAATGGTAAGAATGAGGTTGTCTACTTTGTTGTGGGCTGCGTACATCAACGCTTCCCATATCTGACCTTCCTGCAATTCTCCGTCACCCATCAAGGCGTAAACAAGTTTGGTATCTTTATTTAATTTTTTGGCTGATGCTGCTCCCACCGCCACAGAAACTCCCTGACCTAAAGAACCCGAGGCAATGCGAATGCCGGGCAAATGTTCTTTGGTGGCGGGATGGCCTTGCAAGCGCGAGTTGAGTGCTCTGAAGGTGGCCAGTTCTTTTACATCAAAATAACCTGAGCGGGCCAGCACACTGTAGAACACCGGAGAGATGTGCCCGTTGGAAAGAAAGAAAATATCTTCGTTCGTTCCGTTCATGTTAAACTTGGGGTTATGCTCCATCACCTCAAAGTACAGGGCAGTAAGAAAATCAGCACATCCCAGCGAGCCACCCGGGTGACCGGATTTGCAACCGTGTACCATGCGCACTATATCCCTGCGTACCTGCGAGGCGATTCTTTTTAATTCATTGATTTCGGGCATATTCCGTATTTTCGTTTATTGGTTCAAAGTTGCTTGATTTAGTAATGCCAACCAAAATTCCGACTTTTGTAATATCAACAAGTTTTACAGCACACTAAAGCGGTGATTTTTAGGATAAAAACCTAACCATGAGAAAACAAATAGAGTTATACCTGAGCCCAGAAGTGGCTCAAAACGCAGAAAAACTGCAAAACACCGTGGCCCGGGAGCTTAACGTAAGCGAAAAAAGCATTCGCCACCTCCAAAAACTGAAACAATCCATTGATGCCCGAAGAAGCCCCATCAAAATGCGGGTGCTGGCTGAAGTATGGCTGGATGAAGAGTACGTGCCCGAGCCGGATGAGTTTAACTTACAGCAGGTACAAAATAAACCCGAAGTACACATTATCGGAGCCGGACCTGCGGGATTGTTTGCAGCCATTAAACTGATTGAGCTGGGATATAAACCTGTGGTGTTTGAACGCGGAAAACAGGTGCGGGAACGCAGAAGGGATTTAGCGAAAATTACCCGCGAGCATACCGTGAACCCCGATTCGAATTATTGTTTTGGTGAAGGTGGTGCAGGAACGTATTCCGATGGAAAATTATATACCCGCTCAGGCAAGCGCGGAGACGTAAACCGCATTTTAAAATTGCTGGTGAAACACGGAGCTGATGCCGATATCTTATTTGAGGCCCACCCGCACATTGGCACCAACAAATTGCCGCACATCATTGAAGCTATTCGCGAAACTATTTTGCACTGCGGTGGCGAAATACATTTTAACACGCGCTTAACGGATGTAACGGTTACTGACCAACGCATCACGCAACTGCATTTTAACGGTGGCACAACAGTAAAATGCCATGCAGTGATTTTAGCTACCGGACACTCGGCCCGCGATATTTTTGAACTGCTGCACCGCAACCACATTTTAATTGAAGCCAAACCTTTTGCCTTGGGTGTGCGCATTGAACACCCGCAACAGTTAATTGATTCCATACAGTACCACTGCCCTACCCGTGGTGAGTATTTACCTGCGGCTTCGTACAGCCTGGTAGAACAAGTGGGCGGACGCGGTGTGTTTTCTTTTTGCATGTGCCCGGGCGGTATTATTGCACCGGCTGCTACCAACCCCGGAGAAATTGTGGTAAACGGCTGGTCGCCTTCCAAACGCAATAACCCGTTTGCTAACTCAGGCACGGTGGTAGCTGTGGGCGAAAAAGATTTTTTACCCTTTGCCAAATACGGACCATTAGCCGCCATGCATTTTCAAGCCGCTATTGAACAAACCGCACACCGCGCAGGTGGCGGAGGTTTAACAGCACCCGCACAAAGGTTAACCGATTACGTAAACAAAAAACTGAGTACCACCTTGCCTGATAACTCGTATTTACCGGGAGTAAAATCTGCACAATTGGATGAGGTGTTGCCTGCGGAAATAGCCCGGAGTTTGCGGGGAGCCATTCAACTGTTTGGTAAAAAAATGAAAGGGTATTACACCGAAGAAGCCCTTATGGTGGGAGTAGAATCACGTACCTCCTCACCCGTACGCATACCACGCGACAAAGAAAAATTACACCACGTACACATAACAAATTTATTTCCCTGTGCTGAGGGTGCAGGTTATGCGGGAGGTATAGTAAGTGCTGCTATGGATGGGGAGAAATGTGCGTTGGCGGTGAGGGTGTGAATGGAATCTAAAACAACCTTAATATTAAAACGTCATCGCGAGTCATGTACTCATGACGTGGCGATCTCCCAATCGTAATTCTGCTTAACATGAGGAGACCGCTTCGTCATCGCGGTGACGGTTTCTTTATAGATGGGTGTGAATTTTAAACTAAAAATAAAACTCATCGCTTGCAACGGAATAGTGCACCATTGTTACCTTAGAACCGGCTTTGTGCGTTTGTAGCTACATGCTACATAAAAGAAAAGCATAGGCACAACCTTCGCATAGGTGATTATCGTTCAGCATCATTTAGTTGGTCCAGATTTTATATAAACCTTCTCTATAGTAATGTTCTTTCTATTAAAAATAAGACACCAATAATATTTGAGCTGCAGATATATGTGATCTTTTTTCCTACTCTTCATAGTAAGGGCAATAGGCTTTTGCACTTTTTTAAAAACTAGTTTATTGCGTTTGTCCTTTAAATACAATTTGGTTCTGTTTAGTATACATTTTTCATTTTGAGCTCTGATTATATATATTCTATTTCTCTTTACTTTATATAGATACGTACAATTTGTTTTATATTTTATATCTGACACATGATAATAATATAGTATTGAATCATTCTCAAGGATAACTGAACCGCTATCATTCTCCCATGTATAGGTGTAAACTATTCTACTTTGCGCTTGTGAAATTATCGTTGAGATACAAAATGTGAGAATTACAAAAGATAATGTTCTTAACCAATGCTTCATTTATACCACCCAATATCCTTTGCTATTTGCGACAAGTTTCTTTTTAGGCTTGTACTGATTATATGAGTGACGTGATTCTTCATACACAAATGTAAGAAGTAATATTTAAACGTACCATGAGATACAATTCATTTCTCAAAAAAAAGCTTACATGTTCTAGTGCCCTTTCTTCAGCGTGCTTGCATCTACGATGCATTTTTTTATAGCCTTTGGCTACTCTTGCTAGCTGTTAATCAGGAACAGTGAACCATTGTGCCCTTTGAACTGGCTTTGTGCGTTTGTAGCTACAAGCTACATAAAGGAAAAGTATAGATACAACCTACGCTTAGGTGGGTAGAATGTTCATTTTACCACGACACCTGCCATTGAACCAAACGCCCGTTACGTGCTGGAGTCCTTCTATACA
>DATGWX010000070.1:0-14107 GCA_035299275.1 Bacteroidia bacterium | reverse complement strand
AACTAAATCTGGATCAGAAAGTACAGTTCCTATTACGAGGTAAACTTATCGAGTCCCGCGCAATCTATAATCAATCATTTATAGAACTTTATTATGTGGATGAGGTGTACGCTGAAGTCTTCTACAGCGTGTATACACGAGTAGTACAAAAAGTCGAATTTACAACTGAAGATGATGTTCTGAAAAACTATTTTGACCTTAGAGAATTGTACTTAGCCAACCGACAAGTACAGCCACCGCAAAAATGATAAGACCGAATATATAGAAGTTCGGGTCTGTGTAATATGGCCTATTATTCCTCATATTAATTTCTGAATAAAATTATATCTTTATTGAATTAAAACCAAAACCAATGAGCCTCGAAAAACACCTACCATTAATTAAGAACCTATTTACAGAAAAAATATTATCCGGAATTACAACCACAGGGGTTGACATAATAAAGGATGATAAGAAACTCAAGCCACTTCTTGCTAAGGTACATGGGTTTCTACCGATACCAGTCCGACTAGTTGTTGGTGAAGATAGTTTTGTGAAATTTTGCCTCACTCACAAGAAATCGCTTTTCCCTGCACAATCAAAACCAGTTAAAAAAGTGGCTGCTAAGAAAGCTGCACCAAAGAAAATTGCTGCAAAGAAAACAGCCAAAAAGAAGTAATTGAATAATCTGCGTCTACATAGTGGATGATAACACTGTGGGACTAATTTCTTTTCTTGTAAAATAAACACAACTATAGTTGCGTTGGATGTATTTTTCAATATATTTGTATTGAAAAATATACCAATGTATGCACACTCAAAAATCTGTCGGCCTCTGGATTCGCGTATCAACAGACTTCCAAGTAAGAGATGAGAGCCCTGAACATCATGAAAAGCGAGGTAGATTATATGCTGAAGCAAAAGGGTGGGATGTAAAGGAAGTATATCGCCTTGATGCACTTAGTGGTAAGTCAATTCTTGACTATTCCGAAGCAAAACGAATGCTCAATGATATTAAGAAGGGCCATATCACCGGATTAATTTTCTCAAAGCTTGCCCGACTTGCTCGTAACACGAAAGAACTACTTGAAATCGCTGAAATATTTAAAGAATGTGATGCAGACCTTGTATCACTACAAGAGGCAATTGATACAAGTACACCTGCGGGGCGTTTGTTTTACACCATGTTTGGTGCAATGGCTCAATGGGAGCGTGAAGAAATTGCAGACCGTGTGGCTGCTTCTGTGCCAATACGCGCAAAGCTTGGTAAGCCCTTAGGTGGTCAAGCTACATTTGGGTATCGATGGGATGGAAAAGAATTGGTAATTGCAGAGAATGAAGCACCAATTCGAAAGTTAGTGTATGAACTCTTTAAAGAGCACAAGCGGAAAGGAACTGTTGCAAGGCTCTTAAATGAGATGGGATACAGAACACGTAACAAATCTAAATTTACAGATACTACAGTTGGTCGTCTATTACGTGATACCTCAGCAATAGGGATACGGAGGGCAAATTATACAAAGAGTCTTGGAGAAGGAAAGAAATGGGTCATGAAGCCCGAATCAGAATGGGTCACATCAACGTGTCCTGCAATTGTAGATGAAGACCTATGGAATGAGTGTAATGCAATACTAGACCAACAGGAATCAACAGGAAAGAAACCTGCAAAGCGGGTCGCCCATCTTTTCTCAGGAATTGTATTGTGTGAGTGTGGGGGTAAAATGTATGTTCCTTCTGATAGCACAAAATATACCTGCTATAAATGCCGGAAACAAAGAATCGCAACAGATGATTTAGAGGACATATACTATCGGAATCTCAAAACATTCCTTTTGACAGACCAGCAGCTCGAAACATTTGTTGCCAAAGCAGACCAAACAATTCAATCAAAAGAAGTTGAATTGAAATTATTGGAAAATGAATCAAAGCGGATTGAAAATGAAATGCAGGATTTACTGAAACTGCATACAAGAAAGGAAATTCCAACTGATGGATTTGGAAAGTTTTATGCCCCATTAGATACGCAGCTAAAACAAATAGAGGAAGCAAAACCAAAATTACAGGCTCAGATAGACTTTATTAAAATGGAGGCCTTAAACAGTGGTCAGTTACTTCATGAAGCCAAAACCCTGTATGACCGTTGGCCAACACTTGAACTTGAGAGTAAAAGATACATTGTAGAGGAAATCACTCAGAATGTGACAATTGGAAGCGAAGAAATCAGCATCAAGTTCAGTTATACCCCATCACTTGCTCATATTTCCCCAGATTACCAACGCAACAGCAAGGGTTCATTGCCGCAATCAACATAAAACTGGCAGGGTATTCAATGCTGTATTTAGCACGTGAAATAGTTACTGCCCGCTCTTCTAAAGGTTGACGCATTACTTCCAGTACCTTCTTGTCAAATTCAGGTAACTCATCCAAAAACAACACCCCGTTATGAGCCAGAGAAATTTCACCGGGTTGCGGGTTGCTGCCACCACCCACCAAGGCTACATTACTTACAGTATGATGTGGCGAACGAAACGGGCGCACATGTAACAAAGATGAACCTCCCGACAGTTTACCGGCTACAGAATGTATTTTGGTAGTTTCTAATGCTTCATGCAAAGTAAGTGGCGGAAGTATAGAAGGCAGTCGCTTGGCCAACATGGTTTTTCCTGCTCCGGGCGGGCCAATGAGAATAACATTATGTCCACCAGCTGCTGCAATTTCCATGGCCCTTTTAATATTCTCCTGGCCTTTTACATCGGCAAAATCGTTGTCGAGTTTTATCTGATTTTCTTCAAACTCTTTGCGCGTATCTACTACCACAGGCTTAAGAGTTGTTTCTCCGTTGAGTAGTTGGATAACATCAGTAAGGTGTGAAACGCCATAAACTTCCAGATCGCTTACAATGGCCGCCTCACGGGCATTTTGTTTGGGTAAAATCAGTCCTTTGAATTTTTCTTTGCGTGCCTGTATGGCAATAGGTAATGCGCCTTTAATGGGTTTTACTTCACCATCCAGTGAGAGTTCTCCCATAATCAGGTACTTCTCAATTTCTTCCGCCTGTATTTGTCCTGATGCAGCCAAAATTCCAATGGCAATAGGTAAATCATAAGATGAACCTTCTTTGCGGATATCAGCCGGTGCCATGTTAACCACAATTTTCATGCGGGGCATTTTATAGCCAATATGCTTGATGGCTGTTTCAATTCGTTGCTGACTTTCTTTCACCGCATTATCAGGCAATCCTACCAGAAAATACTTCATACCCTGACCCACGCTTACTTCAACCGTTATGGTAACCGCATTTATTCCGTAAACGGCACTTCCGAATGTTTTAACGAGCATGTGACAGACTAGCTATGTTGTTCAATATAATCTATTAGAGCGTGAATTACTTTGATGTGTATTTCCTGTGCGCGGTCGGCATACTCACTGTGTGGTGCACGTATTTCAACATCACAAAGTTTGGCGGCCTGTCCACCGTCTTTTCCGGTGAGGGCAATTACCTTCATACTTTTATTTCTGGCAGTTTCTATGGCTTTAATTACATTGGCTGAGTTGCCGCTGGTGCTGATAGCCAACAGCACATCTCCCGCACCACCTATGGCTTCTATGTAACGTGAAAATACCATGTCATAGCCGTAATCATTGGCTACACAACTCAGGTGAGAGGGGTCAGAAATTGAAAGTGCAGGCAGGGCTTTTCGGTCGTTACGGTATTTGCCACTTAACTCTTCAGCAAAATGCATGGCATCGCACATACTACCCCCGTTACCACAACTGATAATTTTTTTTCCGTTGCGCACCGCCTCGGCCATGATTATACCAGCTTTTTCAACTGCGCTAATGTTCTTGTCATCAGCAATAAATTGTGCGAGTATATTTTGGGCTTGGGTAAAGTGGTTTTTGATGGAGTTCATGGGTGCATTTTTTTATAGTTAGCCAGTCCCTCATCCAGAAATTTCACAAAGTTGCTTACCTCTAAGTCGTATGATTTGGGTTGAGTGAGTTTATTCTCATCTCCATCTATCAATACATACAGAGGTTGTGCATTGGCATTGTATTTCGTTATCTGTAAATCGGAGTTTTGTTTTCCTATCGTCTTTTTTACTTTGTTATCGTAAGAGGAAGTGTACCATTCATTTTCAGGTAATTCGGTTTTATCATCAGCATACAAAGCCACAACGATGTAATCATTTTTCAGGCGTTTGAGTACCTCTGGTGCGCTCCATACGTTCGCTTCCATTTCGCGACAGTTGACGCAACCATGTCCGGTAAAATCAATGAAAATGGGTTTGTTTACTTTTTTAGAATAAGCCAATGCCTGTTTGTAATCATAGAAGCCTTGCAGGTTGTGAGGCAAATGAAATTTATCTGCGTATTTTACCTCGCCCAACTCACTGTTGGAGAGTGATTCATTTGAAGAGTTACCACGTTGAGTGTACAAATCAAAATCAAGTGTGCTTTGCGGTGGCAGATAACCGCTCAATGCCTTTAACGGAGCGCCAAATAACCCTGGAATCAGGTATACTACAAAAGTAAATACCACAATGGCCAAACCTAATCTTGGTACGCTCAGGTAAGGCAAATCACTATCATGACTCAGTTTTAACTTACCCAATAAATACAAACCAAGTAAGAAGAAAGTAACAATCCAGATAGCCAGATATATTTCACGGTCGAGTAATCCCCAATGATACACCTGATCGGCAATGGAGAGGAATTTAAATGCTAAGGCAATCTCTAAAAATCCAAGTACCACCTTAACAGAATTTAACCATCCTCCCGATTTTGGCAAATTGCTGAGCCAGTTGGGGAATATGGCAAACAAAGTAAAGGGAAGTGCTAAGGCAAACGAGAAAGCAAACATACCCAACACCGGTTTCAATAATTTTCCACCAACAGCTTCAATGAGTAAGCTGCCTACTATGGGCCCCGTGCAACTAAATGAAACCAACACCAGAGTGAAGGCCATAAAGAACACACCTACAAAACTTCCCATGCTTGATTTGGAGTCTACTTTATTTACAAGTCCACTGGGGAGTGTAATTTCGAACATGCCCAAAAAGGCTGCACCAAATATCATAAAGATAATAAAGAACAACACATTCGGAACCCAATGTGTACTTAGCCAGTTGCCGAAATCAGGGCCCAACCCCAATACGCCAAACAATAATCCGATGAGCGAGTAGATGAGTATGATGGAAAAGCCGAAACTAAATGCACGCGTTAAAGCCTGTGCACGTGTCTCGCTTTTTTTGGTGAAAAATGAAACGGTCATAGGTAGCATTGGAAACACGCATGGAGTAACAACTGCAGCTAAACCACCCAAAAATGCAAAGAGTAAGAAACCCAGCATAGACTTTCCACCACCCGATACCTCGTTTTCGGTAGTTATGTTTTGGGTTGTGCTGGTATCTGCTGTTAATGTAGCATTATCAGTAGCAGGTGCAGGTACTTCAACAGATGAATCAATGCCGCTAACAACCGGAGCGGGAGTTGGGCTTGCCGGTTCAACACCGGTAGTGGTTGTGTTTTCACTGGCAATGACATTTAATCCCTTAAACTCAAACTCCTCTTCACCGGGCAAACAAATACCCGAAACTTCAGTACAGGTTTGGTATTCGCTGTTACCCTTAATTACCGGATTTGCTGACAGTATTTTTACTTTTTGCCTGAACTCTGCCTTCTCTTTAAAAATTGATACCTCACCGTTCCACACGTCATCAAACTTGTGTTTGGCGTTGATAGCCTTTACTGCTCCGATGGTTTTGTAGGAAGGATGTGGAGTGAACGTGAAAGAAGCTACAACAGGGCCCAGATTCGGATCCATATCGTTGCTGTACATGTACCAATCTTTTTCGATTACGGCTTTCAGTATAAGTTCTACCTCTTCACCTGTTTTTACTTCACTTTTGCTAAACGTGTAGGTCCATTTCGCTTTGGCGGTTTGAATTTGAGCCTTTACCCCGGTGAAAGTTCCGAGGGCTAATGAAAAGAGCAGTAGCTGCCTGATAAATGCTTGCATATTGAACTATTAACTGTACAAATTAAATGGTTTTGTGAGTAAAAACCTTGCCTGCCTGTGTCCGGCTTTTGGTTTGAGCTCAGAACTTTGCTGCAATGAATTTGCCAAAAGTACAATTTATCAGAAGCATTTCCCTCATGGTCTGTCTCACAGCGTTCAGCATTTGGGGCAAAGCACAGAATGTAGCCAAAACAACCACTGAACAATACATTCAGCAGTACAAGGATGTGGCCATAGCCGAAATGAAACGCTCGCGCATACCGGCCAGCATCACATTGGCTCAGGGCATTCTGGAATCAGGTAACGGTAACAGCCGTTTAGCCACAGAGGCCAACAATCACTTTGGTATAAAATGCAAAAAAGAATGGACGGGCCGTACTCTTTATGAAGACGATGATGCTCCTCAGGAATGTTTCAGGGCTTACCCGACAGCTGAAGATTCGTACCGTGACCATTCGGATTTTTTGGTGAAATCTGCACGCTATGCTTTTTTATTCGACCTTGCACCTACTGATTACAAAGGCTGGGCTGAAGGATTAAAGAAAGCAGGGTATGCCACCAATCCCAATTATCCCCAACTGCTCATCAACTTTATTGAGAAACATAACCTGCAGCAATACGATGGAGGAGAATTGAATATTCAACCCGCTTTACCCGCACCGGTAACGGAGAAGAAAGAGGAGATTAAACCTGTGCCGGCACCCGCTGCACTTAAGGAATGGAACAATTTGCCGGTAACTATTGCTGCCAAAGGAGAGAGTTATGCCCAAATAGCCTTGCGCAATGATATGATGGTGTGGCAGATTTTTAAGTACAACGATATTAAACGCGGAGCCAACCCAAGATCAGGTGATACGCTTTACCTCAAGCCTAAATTTAACAAAGGAAAGGTGGCTACTTACGAAGTACAGTTTGGTGACAACATGTACCGCATATCGCAACGTTTTGCCATAAAACTCAAAAGTCTGTATAAACTGAACAAAATGGAGTTTGGCACTGAACCTATGTGGGGTGAAGTATTGAATCTTCAGGGTAAACGCAAAGAGATGCCCCGCTTACGCACCCGTCAGGATGAAATGTTCCGCCCGCTGCTCATACCTCAATTGCCCCCACCTGCCCCCATACCTGCAGAGGTTGTGATAAAAAAAGATTCCATAAAGGTGGTTCAACTGCAACAACCTACACAGGTAAAACCGGAGGAGAAAAAAATAGAACCTGAACAGAAAAATATGGTGGTGCATGATTCAGCAAATACAGTAAAACCACAACCGGTAATTGAAGAGATTAAAGCTATGCCCGCTGATACTGCTCAGGTAAGAAAAGAAGTGGAAACTGAAAAGGCAACGCAGCGGTTAGAGCAGTTAGTGCAAACGGAAAGCGATACCATGGTGCAAAATGATACCACCACTTCCTATCTTAAAGAAGAGCAAATTACTATTTCAGAAAAACCACAGGAAAACATGGATGCAGTTGCTGCTGACTTAAAAGAGTTGCCTCTGGCCCAACGAGCAGATAGCACCATTGATAACAGCGAAGAAACATTTTTGCATACTGTTCAACCTAAAGAAACACTTTATTCCATATCACGTAAGTACAATTTGAAAGTAGCCGTGCTTAAAGACCTGAATAAACTTACTACGGATTCCATTCAGATTGGCCAGCAACTCATCGTTAATCAGCACCAGAGCGGGTTTAAACGCAGCAGCAATATTAAAACAGGAATTCATGTGGTAGAAGAACAGGAGACCTTGTATGGCATTGCACGTAAATACAACATTACCGTTGATGAGTTGATTGCACTTAATCAATTGACAGATTTGAACGCCCGTGTAGGTCAGGAGTTAATAATACTTCAGAATCAAAAAGCTGCACCCAAAGAGGAGGTGAAACCACAGGTTCCGGTTTACCACATAGTACAGGCGAAAGAAACGTTCTATTCCATATCGCGCAAATACAACGTACCCATTGATGAGTTATTAAAGCTGAATAATAAAACAGATTTTATACTCAGTATAGGGCAACAGGTAAGAGTAAAATAAGAGGCTGTATTTTCAGCACAGCCTCTTTATTTTTAGTTCTTAATAAACCTCAGGTGATAAATGGTTTCACCACTTTTTAGTTCAAGCAGGTAGGCCCCTTGTTTCAGATGTTCTACTGAAATGGTACATTGTTTAGATCTAACAGCTACTGGCTTCACTCCGCACCACTTTCTTCCCAGTATGTCCAATATACAAATCTCTGATTGTACTATGTCTGTTGGTGATTCAATAGTTAATACGTTTGTTGCAGGATTAGGGTATACTGAGATAGATTTTTTGGAATCAGGTTGAAGCACATCCAATTTTACACTATCAACTAAAACCTTTACACAACGTTTACCAACAAGTGGAGACATACTGTCGGGGTAAATGATTGTTTTGCAGTTGTCATTTACGTTTGATGCGGCAAGATAAATACAGTATTCACCCGGTTCATTGTAAATATGGGTCATGTTGGAATCATTGTCTGTAATCTCAGGGAAAATATAATCACCAAAGTACCAGTAGAAGAAATTTGTACCGGTTGATTTGTTGTCAATGGTAACTTTAAACGGAGCCTTACCGATAGAGTCACCTATAAAATCAAACAACGGTATTTTGCCGTTGATGCTGATGTTTTTGTAAACAGTATCAGTACAACCCTGAATGGTTGTTACTACATGCATCACGCGGAATGTACCATTACTGGTATACTCATGATAAGGGTTTTTTAACGGGCTGTTTGCTTTTCCGTCACCAAACTCCCAGTAATAGCCGTGTTGATTCTCAGGTTTTATTTGATCAGTTTCTTGTCCGTACAGGGTTTTAAAAGCGTCAAATACCACTGATGAATCATAAAGCTGAATGGTATCATCACAGTCAAAAGGATTTTTTACAGTATATATTCCGGCATCCACACCTACCACATTTACCCGCATTGGGAACTGTGCAGTATCAACATTATTTGTACTGTCTCGCACCAGCATTTTGATGATATATAAACCGCGTTCAGCGAAAGCATGTTTTTTCAACGGACCTGTCAAACGTTGCATGAAGGAGTCTGTTCCGTTCACTGTTCGTTTATAGATATCCCAATAGATTTCTTCGGTTACATAAGGTGCAACGGGCAGCGTTTTTCTGTAACCACCTAAATAAGGGTCACGACCCATGCGTAAATAATATGGAGGGAAGATAGGTTCAGGCATAATGTAATAGTTAGCACTATCACGGAACAATACAGAATCTCCTGTACACACCACGGTATCACTTACACTTCTTTGTAAGTTATTTCCAACGCCAATGTCTTTGGCAGAGAACTGAACACAACCCGAAACCGTAATGAGTGAAACATTAGGATAATAGCGCCCGTTGGTAACATAGGTATGACTTAAGGTATCTGAACCCACATCTCCTGAAGGAAGGTGAGACACATCCAACTGACCTACGACAGTTCCCTGCGGATTAATTTTGTAACGTATCCGCTGGTAACTTTGTACGGGAGGAAGATTATTTCTAACGTAACCCGGCCTCAGTATACTGTCCACATCAACCCAGCGATCCTGCCAGTTCCACACGATGGCCAAAATGCTATCTTGATAATTCTTACGCAAAGACCCCCGTAATGTAAATGGCCTCATACCAAAGTTCTTCACTTGTCCGCTTGGCAATTTGTCTACAATGTCCCAAGCAGGTGTGAATGGGGTAAGCCTTAAAAAGTTATGATAGTATGCTGTATCGTAGCACCGGTTATTACCATAACCGTTACCTGCTACAATACCAATAGTTACCCAGCCATTGGTATCAGCAAGCCCCGGAGGATCATAATAATTTTTTGCAATACTGTTAGGCCACTGTTTAGGTGAGGCAGGGATATTCCATGGCGATTGATTGTTCAACTGCTTAAATAAAGCGGCTTGTGTGGTCCATTTGGAACTGTGGATACCTGCTGCTGAGTCGAAGTTGATGGAGACATGGGAGCGTGAAGAGGAAGGCTGCAATCCACTCAGATCAAATATAATTCCGTTGGGGGCTGCACCAAAACACATTATGCCGTTTCGTTTTAAATTTACAGGGTCACTATAGTTTACATATGGTAATACTACTTTGGTATGACCTGAAGGAGTAATGGATGCATCGGCCGGGCCGGCCTTCGGAGGGCCGAAAAACAGCAATACACTATCGGTATCTCCGCATTTGTTTACACTATCGTACAACATTAACTTCGCTTTATACTCAGGGAAGTTTTTGGTAGAGTAAGGAGGTTGATTGGGCTGGATAAATGTAAATCCGTTTACTGCCCTTAAGGCCAATGTGTCCCAATCGGTATAGTTATGCGATGGCAGTGAATCAACTGAAAAGTTACAGTTACAAGGTCGGTTACTTCCCGGAGGGTATTTAACGGAATCCAATAAGCTAAGCGTGTCGTTGCCGTTCACATTGATTCCGTTTTTTGTATCAGTTGTACATTGACGAGCATATTTATCTCCGAAGTTCCACAAGCGCTGCACATGAAATGCCTTGTAATGGCAAGAGTTGTTGGGAAAGTGAACTGTGTTTACCACTTTGCACTGGTAGCGCATGCTATCAGACACAGCATACCCGCTTATGCCTGCTACCTCAATATGTGCATCGGGGCCAAGCACTTCTACAGTGTCCCAAAACCAGGTAGAGTCTTTACATCCGGGTGCTGTAATTTTCAACCTTACTCTGGCTAAGCCACACGGAATGGTTCTGCAGGGTTCGAAGCTACCATCTTCTGTGAAAATCTTTGGATCAGGGGAAAGTGGTTTCCATCCGTTTTCAAAGGGGATGGTGTATTTTCCTGTTAAGGGGTTAAATGCCGGGTTCGGGCTAATCCAGAATTCCCACAACTTGCTTGCTCCCGCAACAGGGGTTTGTTTCCAGCAAATGATACCGGGATTGGCACAGGCGCTATCGACAATAGAATATAAATTAAAAGCAAAACTGGTATTTCGCACAGCACCGTTTATGGTGAAAGTATCTTTGCACCCGTTTAAGTCTTCTACAAACAAACCAGGAGAAAATACACCAGTTGTAGAATAGCGGTGTGGCACTCCTTGCCAAGCCACACTGTCAACTGTCCCATCTCCGAATAACCAGGTAAAACGTTTTACGGAGTCAGGATAGAGAATTTCTGATCGTGTTTGATTAAGGAAAAAGGCATCTGTATGAAATCTTATCGGAGTTTGTTTACAGCCTTCAGGTGCGGTAAAAGAGTACTTTGCTTTAAGATTTCCAACAATGTAGATATGGTTGGGTTTTCTGATCGTGTCTGTACAACCTGTTGCATCGGTAACAACCATAGTTATGGTATATACATTGTAGTCGGGAGAGGGGTAAGTATAGCAGAAATTTTTAACACTTAGCGGATTTCCGTCTTTTGATCCGTCACCATGAAGCACTAACCTTTTTGTGAGTGGAGAAACAGGTCGCCCGCTGAGTGGTAATGCGATTGTTGAGTTGTCTTGAAAACAAACAGCTTGTCCGTTACAAAATTTATTGCCATTCGTAGTAACTATTTCTGCCGTGGGAAGATTGTTCACATATACGGTATCTGAAAAGTAAGTTTGATTAACTCCACTAACAGTACAACTAATAATGAATTTTCCTGAGTTGCTGTAAATATGTTGTGCAAATGGTAATGTTGAACTAGATGAAGAATTACCATCACCCCAATTCCAGGAATAACCCGTGACACCTGTGGGAGGATTCTTTAATGTAACACTTAGCGATTGGTGTTTGCACCCATTGTTGAATAACTTGTCTGTTTTGATGGTTGTTTGTGCAAATACAGTAGCCATGCTCAGGCAGAAAATCAGCCCGATTGAGCCAATAATCAAGTTAGTTTTTGTTTTCATAGCACTCAGGTTTTAGGTCAATAAAAAATAGAACTATTACCGTGTGACGTAAAATTGCACAGATAAGTTGCATGCAATTTAATCAAACAGGGAATTATTTATTCAGCAGCATCTTCAGGTAAAAGAGCGGATTGCTGAACTGGCTGCGCATATCAATGTCATCAAACATGCACGAGATAGTTTCACGAAGTGTTTTGCTTTTGTGTGCTTTGTTCACCACAAAGTTGAACAGCGAGGGATACTTGCATAATTTCTGTAAGGTGTGACTAAGCTGGAGTTCATCCCATAAACGGTCGTAAATATTGTGATCATACTCCTTTAAAAATGCAGCATCAAAACGATTGTGCTGTATGGCTTTTTCACACATGGCTGCGGCCAGCATACCGCTGTATAACGCATTGCCTATACCTTCTCCGGTAAACGGGTCGATGAGAGAGCCCGCATCACCCGTAAGTAAAAAATTATCTCCCGATATATTTCTTTTTTTTGACCCCAGCGGTAGTCCCCAGCCCTGAATTTTGCCGACAAGTTCCGCATCTTTAAAACGTTCTTTAATGCGCGGATTTTCTTTAATGGCTTTGAGCATGGCTTCGCGCAGGTTTATCTTTTTATGACTTACGGTTTTACTCAACATGCCGGCACCCACATTTGCCATGCCGTTGGGTAATGGAAAAATCCAGAAGTAACCCGGCAAAAGTTCTTCAAGAAAATGCAGTTCAATAAAATTACCTTCATTAAAGCCGGTTACATTTTTATAGTAAGCCCGAATGCCGGCACAATAATGCGCATCTTCTTTTTTTATACCGGCCAGTTGTTTGTTGCATACACTGCGGTCACCTTGAGCATCAATAAGTATATCGCAAGAGATGGTTTCGTTAGTTCCATTGTAGTGTATATCCAAATGCAGTTGTGTGCCTGTGCGCTGTACCTTTTCTAAAGTTGCATTTTCTTTAACCTCAGCGTAAGTGCGATTGAGTTGGCGAAAGAGGTAATCATCGAAATCAATACGCTTACTTATAAATCCGGGTGCAGTTGTATCGGTATTTTTAATTGAACGGAACGGGATGGACAGTTCTTTGCCGTTAGGTGCACCAAATACTACACCGTAGCTTCCCATAAATTTTTGTGATGCAGCACTCATTTCGCCTATCATGGAAGCATCCAGTTTTTTCATTACTTCCACTACTTTACCACTTAAAGCATCACCACACACTTTATCGCGGGGGAAAGTGGCCTTGTCAATAATCAGGTGAGGAATGCCCGCCTTAGCTAAGAACAGGGAAGTGCTTGTTCCGGCAGGCCCCGCGCCTGCAATTACAATACGGTGGTGTTGCATACGTGGCAAAGATGTTAAAAAGCAAGCAGCTTTACATCATTCCTTCATCAGCAAAACTGTAGTAAGTTGTTTCTGTTATAATAAGGTGGTCGAGTACCTGAATGTCGAGTAGTTTTCCGGCCTCTTTCATTTTTTTGGTGAGATCAATATCCGCCTGACTGGGTTTTGTGTTGCCCGATGGATGATTATGGCTCAGGATAAGGGAAGATGCGAGGTGCTCTAAAGCCATTTTAAAAATTACTTTAGGGTCGGCAACGGTACCTGATACACCTCCTTCGCTGGCTCTGAAGCGGTGGATGACTTTGTTTCCTCTGTTGAGCAGCAGTACCCAAAATTCTTCAACTTTTAGATCGGTAAGTATAGGATGTAAAATATTAAACGCATCACGAGAGGACGTGACGGATGGTTTTTCCATGGCGTCTTCGTGTTTTCGTCTGGCACCCAGTTCAAGTGCCGCAGCTATGCTGATAGCTTTGGCTTCCCCAATGCCCTTCACCTTCATCAGGTCTTTTACGCTGAGCTTCCCTAATTCATTCAGGTTATCAGTGGCCAGTTTCAGGATACGTTTCCCTAATTCTACTGCCGAAGCTTCTTTTGTTCCGGTACTTATCAGAATGGCGAGTAATTCTGCATTACTCAGGGCACTTTTACCTTTGTAGATGAGTTTTTCTCTTGGCCGATCATCTTCGGCCCAAGATTTAATAGGTACATTAACAGATGGATCAGACATAAGGGCAAGATACTGTTTTTTTGAAAACGGATGAATGCACCGGCCAAAAATAAAAAACCCTTCCGGCAATGCCGAAAGGGTAAAAAAAATAGCTAAGCCTAAGCTTAACCTAATGCTTTTACTAAGCGAGCCAGTTTTGACTTC
>DATGWX010000069.1:0-4173 GCA_035299275.1 Bacteroidia bacterium | reverse complement strand
GCTGCAAAGATTAGCACATGCGGGGTGGCTAATTTATCCGTTACATCAGTTGCTGATCAGTTCATATTCCTCGTACCTGAATACCCGGGCATGTGCAGGTTTAAAATCGCCAATGGAAACATAACTTTCAGGAATACCTTTATCTACATAAAACCTTCCCGTAAATTTGATTTTGGTGCGCACAGAAAAAACCATGGACGGGGGCAAGGCGTTCAATGTATCAGCAGGTTCTATAAAAAAACAATCCTCCTCGCGTGCCTCGTAATCAGGTGTGGTGGTGTAATGGTGTGTGCTTAACCAGTTGGGGCAATCGCAGGCCCAGGCCACATACACTGCCTCTATTGTTTGTGTTTCATCAGCAAGAATAAACGGACGGTCAAAAAAATTACGGGCCACTTTCAGGTACAAAAACACTCCGATAAATAATCCGAAGATGATAAAAATACGGAATTTATTGATGTGCCTTATAGTACTCATACTACATCAGTTTGTAATTTTTGTACTCTGCCGGTCTCCAGCCTGTAAGGCGTTCCACTATGTGCAGCAGCCATATTTTAAACGTGTACTTTTTACGGCTGGGGTCAAAACCCAAATCCCAGTTAATATGTTGAATACGCTCCTGCATTACCTGCGGATGTGTACCGGTAAACTTCTGCAAAGAATCAATTCCTGAATAATCAAACTGCTCTCCTTTGGGAACATTTTTATCTACCCACGTATCATCATGCCACATGCGGTGAAAACTTTGCTGCTTGGCCATCATGTCCTTGGGATGTTTTACCCAACCGTAATGGTGAATGTAGGCCTCCACAGGTTTCACCCGCAACTTGCTGCCATCATCTTTACGAAAGCCCTGTGCATCGCGGTAAGAACGTATGTGCCTGTTATTCTTAATCACCCTTATTTCTTTCCGGTACCATTTGCGGCTGTCTCCCAGGTAATCGTAACTGCCGTAAAAGTGACGGTAGTTAAACAGTAACCCATCTACCTGCTCTTCGTCTTTCCATTTCTCCATCGCGTGCAACAACACCTCTGTACCTCCTTCATGAAAACACTCATCGCCCTGTATATAAAAGGCCCAGTCGGCATCAGGATTTACGGCATCAAATGCTTTGTTGGTTTCCACGGCCAACACCTGCCCTCCCTCCCTCAAACTATCGTCCCACAGGGTCTCCAGTATTTTAATTTTAGGAGAATTAATGCTTTGTATCAGGCCCAAGGTATCATCTTCTGATTTGCCCACCGCTACTACCACCTCATCACATACAGGAAGTATGGAATTAATCGCTTCCACAATCGGGTAATCAAATTTTATGGCATTGCGTACAAAAGTAAATCCGCTAACGAGCATCCGAAGTTGGTTTATGCATCCAAAGCGGAAGCAGAATGAAGGTAATAGCTACAGCAACACCCAGCTGGGTTTCCAGGGTAGGTTCCACCATAAACGAAAGACTCACGATGGTATAATTTATCAGAACAGGCATCACTTTTTCTTTCCACGCAAATAGTAACGGGTAATAAAAAGAAACACAAAAAATGAGCAACCCGAGCAAACCTGTTGCAGCAAAATAATAGATAAACTGGTTGTGCGGAATAATGCGGTTTCGGGGCGCAATGGTGGGATGGTCATTAATGTAACGTTCCTGAAGTTTATCTTCCAAATCACCCAATCCGCAACCTAAGAGGTAATTTTCTGATGCAATTTCCAACGCAATCTGATACGAAAGAAAACGTGTACCCATAGGGTAATTGTTTACACTTTGTCCTGATTGGTAATGTTGCAAATCATTGGTGGTGTTAACCGTTTTATTGCGCAACGTGGGTGAAAGGTACATAGCCGCAACAGGAAGCAAAGCCAGAATGCCCAGCAACACCAGCCCTTGAACATACCTTTTCTTTTGTATGATAAAGGTGTACATAATAAGCAATAAACTCACTGCATAAAAACCTAACATGCCGCTGCGCACGGAATAGATGTGCATGAAAATGATGAGGAAGATGCCGGCAACCAATACTGCTTTTTTCTCCTGCACATAACGAATATAAAAATTTCCGGTGTACAGGTAATAGCAGGTAAATATGCCTATGGCCAGCAACAAACTGAGCCGCACATGATTTACATGAAACGGATTAGGAATGACTTTACTGTGCAAATAAGAAGTGTTGATAGCTTCAAAATTGGTTGCGTAAATGAACAGACTGCCCAACGTAACCACCAACAAAAAACCGATAAAAAAATACAACACGGCATGGTATTGTTTTTTGCTTAACGGACGCAGATTGGCGAAGGCAAAGGGCAAGGCAAACGTGGGTGCCTGTATTTGTATACGTTCCCAAAAGTAATGTGTATTGTCACTGTAAAAATAGGTAGGCAGTAAAAACAAAAAACTCATTGAAAAAATGAGCAGCAGTTTATTGGTGTAAAAGTTGCGCAACAATTGCGCGGGTGAGTTACTGAGCAAAGCCGTAAGCAATAAACCTCCCATAGCCAGGCTGGGCAATACCCTTGCGAACTCCAGCAAAAAAATACCGGCCATAAGCAACATCAGAAAGAAGCACGTTAACTGCTCCTGCTTTTCGCGTATGCTATTCATCATGTTGAGTTGTGTTGGTGGAAGGATAGTACAAATTGTACAACTGATCTAATGCGCCAAATGGAAACCTCCACAAATTACCATCTGTAGTAAACAAAATAACAAATTCCCTTTTGTCAATTTCCTGTTTCAGGTATTTATGGTCAACCAGGTAGCGCATGTTTAAATCTGATGAGTAAGCTTTTTCATTGTAAAACCAAAAGTAAGAACTGTCGGCAAATAATTTCAAAGGTACACTGTCGCACATGATGTTCCAGTAATAACTATCGCCTATGGCCAGCACATTTGGTTTTTGTGCAGCCTGTACCGGATGAAAATCTACAACAGGATATGGCAATGTATCAGTAGTGAGGGGCCACATCAGGTTCATCAACTCCATCAGGTCGGCATCACTCACCCGGTAGTCATTGGTGAATTCCACTTTACTCCACGAAATATCGCCTACAGGTTTACCACTTTGATGCGCCATATAACCTAATAGTGAATCAGCGGCAATAAGTGACCCGTATACACTCCAGTGAATACCCATGCGCGGGAAAAGCGGCAAAGTGCTGGTGTCTTTCATCTGTAAAAACCACTTGCGCATATCAATAAAAGGTATGTGCAGTTGAGGTATTACCTTACTGTAAATGTCATAGTTGCTTACACTTTTGCGGTAATCCTTTACCATTTCGTACGAGAGGTGTTCAGGAAAGTAGCTGGCTTTGCCCGGTGCAATCACCACAATCAGGTGCTTGTTATGTTTAGCCATTGCCTGTTCAATCAGTTTCAGTTTAGCACAGGTTCGGCCTAAACTATCCGCTCCCCAATAATCGGCACCAAACCAGCTGTTGATATAATCGCGCTCAAACAGGTAAGTATTTTTACCTATCAGTATAGTCCCCGAAGCATCATTAAAACAGGTAAAACGCAGTTGGTTTCTTAAGCGAATAAAGAACTTACGAAAGCCCACATGTGTCTCCACATAATTTTCAAACTGTGTGGTCCATTGGTTATTTATCCAGCCATCTAAGGTAAACTCAGGCAACTCTGCTGTTTTATAATCTCCGTACACCATGCGCACTCTGAACAAACCTGTTACTGTTTGAAACATGGGCAAAAAGAGCAGCACCCAAACAAAAATCCACGCTATTTTTTTCGCTTTCTTCATCTCAGAAACGGAAATAAATAAACGGATTAAAACCTGCTGAAGTAATTTCAGCCACACTGAATATAAAAAGTATTAATGCAGAAACAATTCCCCACACACAACCTCTTACTGTAGTGAACGGGTTGTACCAACTGCGCTGTAAGGCTTCATGATTTTTTGACCACAATGCGATAAAGCTGAACAGGGAACCCACGACCAGCATTACCCAAAACATTTGTCCGAATTCAAACACATGGGCCACTTTCGAAAAGTCGAACATGGTTTTTACTATCGCAAATGCCTGATCAATACTATCTACTCTGAAGAATACCCAGCCTATTACCACCAGTATAAAGGTGAACAGCACCTGCACTATTTTGGGAAACTTTTCCAACACTTTAATCAGAAACAAGCGGTCGAGAATTTGAAAAATACCGTGATAGGCTCCCC
>DATGWX010000068.1:0-4497 GCA_035299275.1 Bacteroidia bacterium | reverse complement strand
AATCTGGTTAGGGTTAACCGGTTTAATAAGGTAATCGGCAATTTTGGAACCTATGGCTTCATCCATAATGTATTCCTCTTCGCTCTTCGTAATCATCACCACGGGCACATCAGGAGTTTCCTCTTTGATGCGGCTGAGTGTTTCCAACCCTGAAAGGCCGGGCATATTTTCATCCAGAAAAATAAGATCAATATGTTGTTCGCGGTTTTTATCAATGGCATCTTGTCCGTTGCTCACCGGAACAAGGGTGTAGCCTTTCTTTTCGAGAAACAGAATATGTGGCTTCAGGTGTTCTATTTCGTCATCGGCCCAAAGAATGGTTACGTTTTGCATGTTTAATGAGTTGAGTTTAGTGAATACGGATGTAAAATCGCATTTTTGCACACAATAATAGTGCCTGCGGCATTATAAACTCATTTCTAAGTATTTTATTATACAGCACACGTGCAAAACAAGAAAAAAATAATCAACGACCCCGTATATGGTTTTGTCAATATTCCGTACGAGTTGGTTTTTGACCTGATAGAGCACCCCTACTTTCAGCGTTTAAGGCGCATCAAACAACTGGGGCTCTCCTACTATGTTTATCCGGGAGCCATGCATACCCGCTTTCAACACGTGATAGGTGCCATGAGCCTTACCTACCAGGCCGTAGAAAGTTTACGTTTCAAAGGCATTGAAATTACCAACGATGAAGCTGAATACGTTTGCGCAGCGGTGTTGCTGCATGACCTGGGACATGGTCCGTTTTCACACACCCTGGAGCACCTTATTGTAGAAAATGTAGCCCACGAGCACATTTCATTTTTGCTGATGGAAGCCCTAAACAAAGGCATGAACGGGCGGCTGAATACCACACTGAAAATATTCAACAACACGTACCATAAAAAATTTCTGCACCAGTTAGTGTCCAGCCAGCTGGATATGGACCGGCTCGATTACCTGCGCAGAGACAGTTTTTATACCGGTGTGCAGGAAGGCATTATTGGCCACGACCGCATCATTAAAATGCTCACCGTAATTGATGATGAATTGGTGGTGGAAGAAAAAGGCATTTACTCCATTGAGAAATTCATTATTGCCCGCAGGTTGATGTACTGGCAGGTGTACCTGCACAAAACGGTGATAGCAGCGGAGAGTTTACTCATCAACATTATCAAACGTGCCAGACAACTGGCTGTAGAAAAGCTGGAAATATTTTGCTCTCCCTCCCTGCATTATTTTTTATATCAGCGCATTGATGCTGAAAAATTAACCCGTGACCCCGAAGCCCTTAAACACTTCATTAACCTGGATGACTTTGATATTTTCGGAGCCATAAAAGTATGGGCCTCACATGAGGACAAGGTGCTGAGCCGGCTGTGCACTCAACTGGTGAACCGTGAACTACCTCAGGTGGAAATAAGTAAAGAACCTTTCGTTGATGCGCGTATAGCTGAGCTGAAAGACTTGGTAACAACCAAATTTAACATCCCTGAGCAAAGTTCAGACTATTTTGTGTTTACCAATACCGTGGAGAACAAGGCATACAGCATAGAAGGCATCCACATTAACATTGCCGACAAAAACGGAAAAGTTATCGACATTACGCAAGCCTCTGATAACTACAACATTTCAGCACTTTCCAACACCATTGTAAAGCACTACTTGTGTTTCCCTAAAAATTTATAACTTGTCAGCATAAATTAACAAGCCAAGTACATGGTATCAGCACTGGAAATCAGCAAGCTACTAAAAGGAGAATTATCAGGGAACGGAGATGTGGTTATTACCTCGGTATCTAAGATAGATCAGGGGCAGCCAAACTCCCTCACTTTCCTGTCAAATCCCAAATACACCAATTTCATCTATGAAACCAAAGCATCAGTGGTGCTGGTGAACCGGAATATAGAGTTAAAAGACACCCCCGACATCACCCTCATAAAAGTGGATGACCCCTACTCTGCCTTCTGTCTCATACTTGATCAATACTTCAATCCCAAAGCCAAACGCAGCGGTATTGAACAACCCAGTTTTATAGCAGAATCAGCCAAAATAGGAAAAGATGTTTATGTAGGTGCTTTTGCTTACATAGGCAACAATGCAGAGATTGGCGATGGAGCGAAGATATTCCCTCATGCCTACGTGGGCGATAATGCAAAAATAGGCAAAAACACTATCCTGTATTCCGGTGTAAAGGTATACGAACAGTGCGTAGTGGGTGATGTATGTATCATCCATGCCGGCAGTGTGGTGGGTAGTGACGGCTTCGGGTTTGCTCCGCAAAAAGACGGCACATATGCCAAAATTCCGCAGATTGGTAATGTGATTATTGAGGACAATGTGGAAATAGGTTCCAATTGTTCCATTGACCGCGCTACTATGGGCAGCACCTTCATACGCAAAGGCGTTAAGTTAGATAACCTCATACAGGTGGCTCACAATGCTGAAGTTGGAGCCAATACGGTTATAGCCTCTCAAACAGGCGTATCAGGCAGCACCAAAATCGGGGAAAATTGTGTGATAGGCGGTCAGGTAGGATTTGTGGGCCACATCAGTATTGCCAAAGGCTCGCAGATTGGTGCGCAAAGCGGCATACCCAACTCCATTGATACGCCCGGAGAAAAGTGGATTGGCTCACCAGTGCAGGAATACAAAAATTACCTGCGATCCAGTATTGTTGTAAAACGTTTGCCCGATATGGAAAAACGATTGCACGAACTGGAACATGAAATGATTGAACTAAGGAAAAAAATAAAAGGCGAATAAGAGTGAAACAAACTACCCTTAAACAAGAAGTAACGGTCTCGGGTGTGGGACTACATACCGGACAAAAAGTAAACATGACTTTTTGCCCCGCTCCTGAAAACCACTGGTACAAATTTCAGCGTATAGATTTACCTGAACACCCTGTTGTTGATGCTGACGTAGATAACGTAGTGGATACTTCCAGAGGTACCACCATTGAACAAAAAGGCGCACGCATCAACACCGTTGAGCACGTGCTGGCTGCATTAGTAGGACTGGAAATTGACAACTGCCTCATCAAACTTGACGGTCCTGAACCTCCGATTATGGACGGAAGTTCCATCATGTTCATGGATGCTTTACAACAAGCCGGTATTGAAATACAGGAAGCCGACAGAGAATATTTTACTGTTCCGCAAAATATCCTGTATCAGGAAGCTGATCGCGGAGTGGAAATGATTGCCATGCCATTAGACGATTACCGTTTAACCGTAATGGTAGATTACAATTCACCTGTATTGGGCAGCCAGCATGCTTCCTTAATCAGCATAAAAGATTTCAAGAAAGAAATTTCTTCCTGCCGCACCTTCTGCTTTTTGCACGAGTTGGAATACCTCTACAAAAACGGACTCATTCGCGGGGGCGATTTAAACAATGCCATTGTAATTGTTGACCGTGTAATACAAGAAAATGAGTTGGAAGAGTTGGCCAAAATGCTCGACAAACCTAAAGTGGAGGTGAAGAAAGAAGGCATTCTGAACAACGTAGAATTACGTTTCAACAACGAACCTGCCCGCCACAAATTGCTTGATTTAGTAGGTGACCTTGCACTGATTGGTATGCCCATCAAAGCACAGATTATGGCCGCAAGGCCCGGCCACGCAGCCAATGTAGCCTTTGGTAAAAAAATAAAAGCACTCATTAAAAAACGTAAGAGCAAAACTGCAGCTCCACATTATGATCCCAACGTTAAGCCGTTGTTCGACCACGTAGCTATTTCTAAATTATTACCGCACACCTTCCCTTTCCTGCTGGTTGATAAAATTATTGAACTTAGCACCAACCACGTGGTGGGTATCAAAAATATTACAGCCGATCAATATTTCTTTCAGGGACACTTTCCGGGCAACCCCATAATGCCGGGAGTTTTGCAAATGGAAGCATTGGCACAAGCGGGTGGTGTACTGGTATTGAGTCGTGTTCCTGACCCCGAGAAGTACAGTACCTATTTCATGAAGATTGACAATTGTAAATTCAAAGATAAAGTAGTACCCGGTGACACGCTCATCCTTAAAATGGAACTGATGGCGCCTATTCGCAGAGGCATTTGCCTGATGAAAGGAACCGGATTTGTCGGAGATAAGATTGTATGTGAAGCGGAATTGATGGCACAGATAATTAAAGACAAAGAATGATTCATCCCTTAGCATACATTCATCCTGACGCTAAACTGGGTGCCGGTGTAACCGTGAGCCAGTTCTCCTCTGTTGACGCAGATGTTATTATTGGTGACGGAACCTGGATAGCTCCCAACGTTACCATCATGAGCGGCACACGTATAGGCAAAAACTGCCGAATATTTCCGGGTGCTGTAATTGGTGCCATACCACAGGATTTAAAATTTAACGGAGAAGCTTCTACCGTTGAAATAGGCGATAACTGTACCATTCGCGAGTGCGTTACCATTAACCGAGGTACCGTTGATAAAATGAAAACCGCTGTAGGCAACAACTGCCTGCTGATGGCTTATGTTCACCTGGCACATGATTG
>DATGWX010000067.1:0-13538 GCA_035299275.1 Bacteroidia bacterium | reverse complement strand
TTCAAATTTTACTACATAGCCTCCCAAACAACAGTTTACATTTTATCTTACAGGAAAGGTCAAAGCAATGTTATAAAACAAAAAAGGGCGTTACACTTGTAACGCCCTTTTTTGTTTTATACTACACAGAGTACTATTTCTTCTCTCTGATTAGTGTGATAGGTCCGCTTTTCTCCGTAACCTGACCACCTCGTAACTTCCACTTGAAGATAAAGTAATAAACTCCATCCGGGCATTCAGCTCCGTCATTGTTTATTTTACCGTTCCAATCACTTTTCGAATCACGGCTCTCAAACACTTTAGTTCCCCATCGATTGAAGATTACTAAATCATAGATCTCTTCTCCAAGTATAAGGATATCAAACACATCGTTCTTACCATCAGCATTACCTGGAGTAAATACGTTAGGGATATCTATTCTGGTAGTAAATCTGTTTTCAATCCACATACATACGCTATCAACGCAATTCTGAGGAGAGTAAGCTATAAGACAAACTTTAAACCAACCCGTATCATTGCCATAACAGTGGGCAATATTGTCAGTAAATGACTTGCCAAAAAGAACACTGTCAATTTCACTTTGGGCGCGGCCTGTACAACCACTTACATTGGTAATGGTTGGGTCGTCATCATAGAAGTGCCAGTCGAAAATAGTACCGTTTACTGATTTATTCTGGAACCTGAAATACGGAGGCTCATTTCCTGCTACAGTATCGAATGCCGCAATTACGTCTACAACAGCAACCACCAAACTATCGGTATCAAGACATTTCTTAAGACCAGTACCAGGTACATAATCAGGTGTATAACTTACTTTGTATAAACCCACGGTATCGTATAAGTGGAATGTACGCGAAGGCAAGCCTGTAGTTTGGGAGGTTTTATTATCACCCCAGTTAAAGTTGTGCGTAGTATATACATTGCTGGAGTTGTTATCAATAAAGATAGTGTCTCCGGCACACACCAACGGTGTATCTGTTTTAATGTCGGCTTTTGGTGTCTCCAATACATATACTTTTCGTGATGGAGCCATCGGAGATGTTGTATCAGGGAATATTCTTACCGGACAAAGGTTCGGCTGTGAAGAAGGTCTGTCTTTTGCCAAAAGAAATACATTATAAACACCAGGGTTTTTATATGTAAACCTTACGTTGGTATCCGCATCAGTAGTGTATTGGTTAAACGGATCGAGTGGATCCCCGAAATACCAAATGTATGACTGAGATTTCTGTGATTTATTATCAAATTCTGCTCTGAACGGAGCACAACCAACGGAATCCAATATATCAAACTCTGCAATTGGACCATCTATGGTTATTTGTGTTTCAATAGTGTCTCTACATCCATTGTAAGTTTCTACCACGTGCCTCACTGTAAACACTCCACCTGCAGTGTAATCATGATACGGCTCCTTAAGCGGACTTGGCGTTTTTCCATCACCAAACTCCCACCAGTAACCATTTTGATTTTCGGCCTTGATACTGTCTGTACCTTTACCATACACATTTTTGTATATATCATACATTACTGACTGGTCAAAAAATCGGGCTGTATCATCACAAGCAAAGGTGGTATTAGGCACATAAACTCCTGCATCAACACCCACCACATTCACCTTAACTCGAGCAGTATCGTAACAACCTGTGCTATCTCTAACAATCATGCTGATGGTGTACAAACCTCTTTCTTTAAACGCATATTGATTAGCTCCGTTAACAAACTGAACTACGAAGGAGTCAGTGCCTGTAATTGATCGTTTATCTACCTTCCATGTGATTTGTTCAAATGCAAAAGGAGGTGTGGGTGCAACGGATCTGTAACCGCCCAACCAAGGGTCTCTACCTAGCCTGAAAACATAATACGGGGGGAAAATCGGCTCAGGTTTGATGTAATAATATGCACTATCTCTGAATGTAACAGTATCTCCAACGCAAACAACTGTGTCATTTACAGATGCCTCTGAGAAGAAGCCAACTACAATTTCTTTTGCAGAGAACTGCATACAGCCGGCTGTATTAATCATGGTAACGTTAGGATAGTACCTTCCGCTTTGAGTGTAAACGTGACTAAGCGTATCTTCACCTACTATTGAATCTGTTACAAATGATACATTAGTTGTACTAACTATTTGTCCCTGAGGGTTAATTTTATACCTGTAACGGGAATAATTCACTACAGGCTGGTTGTTACGTTTTGAACCTGGACGGAAAATACTGTCTACATCAGCCCAACCATCTTGCCAGTTCCATATTATTGCCAATATACTATCCTGATAATCTTTACGAATTGAACCTCGTAATAAGAATGGTTTACAACCAAAATCTTTTACATTTCCGTTAGCAAATTTGTCAATAATGTCCCATGCAGGAGTAAATGGAGTGAAACGTAAGAACTTATGATAATAAGCTGTGTCGTAACACATATTGGCTCCAAAACCGTTAGCAGCTATCAAACCTACAGTTACCCAACCATTGGTATCGGCTAACCCCGGGGGATCAAAGTAATTTTTAGCAATAATATTCGGCCATGCTTTTGGTGGTGGCGGGATTGCCCATGGGCCCTGATTATTCAATTGTGTAAAGTGACCTGGCTGTTTTACCCACTTATTATCTTGAATACCCGCAGCGGAGTCATAGTTAATGGCTACCCATGCTCTGGTACAAGAAGGAACAGTTTTATTCAGGTTAAACAAAATACCATTTGGAGCTGCACCAAAGCACATAATACCACTCCACTGAAGTGTTGTAGGATCTTGGTATGGAAAATCTGGATATACAACACGCATACCATTAGAAACCAATGCTTCATTCGGGCCGGCTTTTGGCGGGCCTAAAGGCAATTGTACTTGAGCTGTATCGCCACAATGGTTTACTGTATCATATAGAGTCAACTTTACTGTGTAACAAGGGAAGTTTTTAGTACTGTAAGGAGGTTGGTTAGGCTGAATAAATGTTTGACCTCCAACAGAACGCAATGCTAAGGTATCCCAATCGGTATACATGTGGATAGGCAACGAATCTTTAGAGAAGTTACAATTACAAGGCCTGTTGCTTCCAGGAGGATATTTTACCGGATCAATCAAGCTCAGCGTATCATCGCCTGTTACGTTAATTCCGTTCTTGGTATCTGTCGTACATTGACGAGCATAGCGGTCACCGAAATCCCAAGTTCTTAAAACATTAAATGCTTTGTAATGACAAGAGTTGTTAGGGAAATGTATCGGATAGATAATTTTACATTGGTAACGCTCACTATCTGCAATAGCACAGCAAGCCTGACCAGGTATTTCTATTGTTGCTTTCGGGCCAAGTACTTCTACTGTATCCCAGAACCAAGTAGTATCTTTACAACCAGGGGCTGTAATCTTTAGGCGTGTACGTGCCATACCGCAAGGGATGGTTCTGCAAGGTTCAAATGTGCCGTCTTCAGTAAAAATCTTAGGATCTGGCGAAAGTGGTTGCCAACCTGGAGGGGATGGAATAGTGTATGTGCCTGTAGCAGGATTAAATGGTGGATTCGGACTAATCCAAAACTCCCAAACTTTTGTAGAACCCGGAACTGCTGTTTGTTTCCAGCAAATTATACCTGGATTAGCACATATGGGGTTGGATATAGCATCCACGTCAAATGCAAAAAATGTATTACGAACACCACCATTAATGGAGAAAGTATCTTTACAACCATTTATGTCTTCAACAATTAAGCTTGGAGTAAAGATGCCGTGGGTTTTATATGTATGAACAGTTTGTAACCAATTAACTGTATCGAATGAGCCATCACCAAATATCCAACGGAAGCGCTTAACAGAGTCGGGGTAAACAACTTCTGCACGTGTTTGGTTGAAGAAAGTAGCTACTGTCTCAAACTTCACGGGTGTTTGTTTACATCCCTCTGGTGCATTTACTGAAAACCTCACACCCAAATCCCCTACTACATATATGTAATTGGGTAAACGTAAGGTGTCCATACAACCATTAGCATCTCTTACCGAAATGGTTATAGTATAAACATTGTAGTCTGGAGAGGGATATGTATAGCAAAAATTCTTAACACTCACAGCATTCTGATCCCTACCACCATCACCAAACAACACTAAACGAGAAGTAAGTGGAGCATTTGGCTGTCCCGGAAGTGGGGTTGCAATGGTTGAATTATCTCTGAAGCAAACTGTGGCCGGATTACAATGTAGCGTGCCGTTGGTAGAAAAAATATCCGCATTAGGCAACTCATTGACATAAACTGTATCACTAAAAACAGTTGTAGCAGGACTACTGCCTGTAACTAAACAACTAATAATATACCTTCCAGGTGTAGCATAAAAATGTTGCGTTTGTGGAATTGTAGAAGGAGTATTTCCACTTCCATCTCCCCAAGTCCAAATCCAACTAGTTGCCCCGGCCGGTGAATTCGCCATAGTTACAGCAACCGTTTGGTTCTTACACACCCGGTTGAGTGGATAGTTTGTACTGATGGTGGCTTGTCCAAAAACATTACTTGTCAGCATAATTCCCGATAGAATCATCAGCCAAGAAAAAAGATGTTGTTTTCTTTTTTGCGTCATTGATTTGTTATTTAATGAGTTATGCGTTGAAGGTACTCCTCCGGAGCGATCTTTAACGGCTTTAAATTGCTGTGCTAACATAGCTTATTTATTTATTAATGTCAAGTGTATGATTTTTTATCTGATTAATTTAAGCAAACCTGTTTTTGTTTTTTCCTCACTATCCCCTAAGGTATAGGTTACTATGTAATAGTAATCTCCTGATGGACACTCTTTTCCTAAACTATCAAGGCCGTTCCATTTTTTAGAAACGCCCGTAGTTTCAAAAACTCTCTTACCCGAGCGATCAAGAATGGTGATTTTGATGCGGTTTATTTCTCCCGCATTTATTGCCCATTCATCATTTAGTCCGTCATTATTGGGTGTGAATACATTGGGAATAACCAAGCCGTTTTCATCAACTGTTTTGGCTGTAGGGTTAAACTCTAAACGGAAAGTATCAGCACATGCACCGTTTTGGGCTATTAACTTCACTTCTGCCACCCCATCATTATCAAATTTATGTCGAGGTGAGATCTCACTCTGCAGTGAAGAGTGATCGCCAAAATCCCACACATAAGCCTGTGCATTTTTCGATTGGTTATTGAACTTAATGTAAGGCGCATAAGAGTAGTCAATTGAAAAGTATGCAATTACTGCTATAACCTTTAATCTGGATGAGTAACGCACAATCTCGCTGCCTTTGTAAGCCAATAGTGTTATATTGTAAATGCCTTCTTTTGCAAATCCATGAGTAACCGTTGAAGCACCTGATTGATCGTAGTAACTTCCGTCATCAAAATCCCAGCGGAAACGGTCAAATCCTTTAGATGTATTTTTAAATTCTACCACCTCACCCACACACAACTCTGATTTGCCTGCGGTAAAGTTAAGCACATCACTATTTGATGAAGAAATACCAGTAACTGAAACCGATTTGGGTGCAGTAGGCTTATTTGCAGGTAAAGTATTGCCCTGCTCAGCATACTGGTTTGATATGGGTTGATGGATGCCTTTATGGGTTGATGGATTTCTTGCGGATAAAACTCTGATTTCTTTTTCTGAAGAATTGTGCTGCTTAAGTGTTTCTCCCCTTGCGGCCCCTTCTTTCTGTAGAGACTCCTGTTGCGTGTTTGTCTCTATATTAACTTTACTATTATCCGAGGGAACTTTTTCCTGTTTTGCTGTAATTTCCGAGTTGCTAATCTGCTCTGTTTGTGTAAGTGTTTGTTGCTTTTCTTCTGAAGTGTTGGTGAACGCGAAATACGTAATACCTGCAAGCGGAAGAAGCACTGCTGCTGCTTTGATGATAATGCTGATTACTGTTTTTGCTCCGGCAACTGATGAACCGGCTGATGCATTGCTAACTGATTGGTCTATTTCATTCCACGTAGAATCAGGCAATGACGGTTCAAAGCTTTCAAAACTATTTTTGAAAAACTCATCAAACCGATTGTTTATGTTATTATTATTTTCCAAGTGGTGAAGTATTTAATTTTAAAATAGCCTCCTGCAAAATTACTCTTGCACGGGAAAGCTGCGATTTAGAGGTGCTTTCACTGATACCTAATTGCTCAGCAATCTCTGCGTGTGAATAACCTTCAATAATGTACATGTTAAATATCGTTCTGTATCCCGGGGCAAGATTTTGAATCATTTTAAGAATCTCATCATGAGATAGTTTTTCAAAAGTGAAATCATTTCTAAGTTCATAGGATGCATGGTCCAGATCTACCTCATTTACCTGCATTTTATCACGATAGAACTGAATGGCCGTGTTCACCACAATTCTGCGAATCCAAGCTTCCAGCGGACCCGTGAACCGAAAGCGCGAAATATTGGTAAGGATCTTTATAAATGCATCCTGAACAATGTCTTTCGCAACATCCTGATTATGGCAATATCTTAAACTTACTCCGTACATTTTTTTTCCATACAGGTCATAAAGCATTTTCTGGCACCGCTTATCTCCCCGGGCACAACCCTCAACAAGCTCTTTTTCACGGTGTTGCTCTGTCATCAACCTATTTACTTAATTCTATTGACGGAATAGTTGCTTTGAAGGTTGCAAGTTATCTAAAAAAAATTCAGGGATATTTACTGAAAACGAGCATAACGATAAAACACCTTAAATAGGCTGAAGACAATTATCTGGTTACATAGTAAGATGAGCGATGGGGGTACTGACTCAGAAAGTAAAAGTGTACATTTTGATTTATCTTGCGATACATGTTCAAGTGGTCAAATGTTCTTCCGGCAGGTATAATGTGTGCTTTAGCTTTGTTTGCAAAAGCTGATGCTCCCCGACATACAGTTCCTTTTGTACAGAACAAAGGCCAATGGCCTAAGCAGATTCTTTATAAGTCTGCGTTGAGCAGCGGTGCAATTTATCTGGAGAAAAACGGATGGGTCTACAGCTTTTACGATGATGCTCCCTTAAAGGAGTATATCCAAAAATGGCACAGCAAGGACTTTAACCGCAACTATGAGGGGCATCAGTTTTCTATGAAGGGGCACAGTTTCCGTGTTAGTTTTACCGGTGGGAGAAACGATGCCGAAATAGTACCGGAACAAAAACAACATTATTACTACAATTTCTTTCAGGGCAGCAAACAAGAGCAATGGGCCACTGAAGCCGGGGCTTATTCGTCTGTGGTATATAAAAATGCATACGAACACACAGATGTCCGCATTCAGAAGCTGAATATGGGTGTAAAGTATGACATCCTCCTACATCCACGGGCTCAAATCAACGTTGTTAAACTACGCTTTACTGGCGCGGATAGTTTGTGGTTGAGTGAGGGCAAGCTTTATATTAAAACATCTGTAAATACGGTAGTTGAACAACGTCCGTATGCTTATCAGCGGATTAAAAATGCCGAAGTACAAGTACCTTGTCATTTCGTTCTGGATAAAAATGAACTTAGCTTCTCCATTGATGGGGATTACAATAAAAATGAAACACTTGTTATTGACCCGTTACTTATTTTCTCGACTTATTCGGGCTCAACAGCTGATAATTTCGGGCATACGGCTACATACGATTCAAAAGGACACCTGTATGCGGGAGGCATTACCACAGGTGCCATGAGTGGTGGTTATCCCACGGATACCGGCTCATTTCAACAAACGTATGGAGGCGGTACCGGATTTTTTCCGTGTGATATTACCATCAGCAAATATTCTACAAATGGTGACTCCTTGTTATTTGCAACTTATTTAGGCGGTCAGGGCAATGACTATCCCCACAGCTTAGTGTGTGACAACAACGATAATCTGGTAGTGATGGGAACTACCTACTCCAGAAATTTCCCTACCACACCCTCGGCCTATGACACTTCCTATAATGCTTCGAGTGATATTATTGTTTCTAAATTTTCGATTGACGGCAAACAACTGCTGGGCTCCACTTTTGTAGGTGGTGCGGGTGTTGACGGCTTAAACAACAGCTCCACACTACAATTCAATTATGCAGATGATTACAGGGGTGATATTATTTTTGACCAACAGAATAACTATTATGTTGCGGGTTGTACAACTTCTCCTAATTTCCCCACTACTAACCGTGCTCCGCAAAAAATATCCGGTGGCGGACAAGATGGTATTGCTTTTAAACTCAACGCAGATTTAACGCAACTGCTGTGGAGCACATACTGCGGAGGCAGCGGAGATGATGCGCTTTATTCCGTGCGCTTAAACCGGAACGAGGAATTATTTATGGGTGGAGGTTCCAACAGCAGTAACTTTCCTACAACTGTGGGTGTGTTGCAACCAAACTTTCAGGGAGGGCGAAGTGACGGTATTATTCTGCACATGAACAATACCGGTGATACAGTTTTTAACTCTTCTTATGTTGGAACTGCGGGGTATGACCAAGTATACTTTATTGACCTCGACCGAAGCGATAGGGTTTATATCACCGGACAAACCGATGGCACCATTCCAGTCTTTCCGGCCAGCGTATACAACATGCCCAATAGCGGACAATTTTTGTTTCGCATGAACAAACAGTTTAGTGCAGTAAATCTTTCCACGACATTCGGTACAGGACTGGGCGGACCTGATTTATCACCTTCTGCATTTCTGGTTGATAATTGTGACAACATTTATTTCAGTGGCTGGGGCGGAAGTATCAACACGGGCAACAACACTTCATTGCTTCCTATCACACCTGATGCATACCAAAAAACGAGCGATGGAGAAGATTTCTATATTGTAGTTTTTAACCGGGATGCTGATTCTATTTTATATGCTACTTACTTTGGTGGTAATCAAAGTGGCGACCACGTTGATGGAGGTACCAGCAGGTTTGACAAACGGGGTATCATTTACCAGTCGGTATGCTCCAGTTGCCCTGCAGCCAACTCTCCCCCTATCAGCGATTTTCCTGTAACCCCCGGTGCTGTTTTCACTTCCAACTTAAGCCCCCGGTGCAGTAATGCTTCATTTAAATTTGACTTACAGCTCAGCGATTTTATTCAGGCTGATTTCACTCCCCAACCGAACATTGGTTGTGCCCCTTTAGCCGTAAACATGAACAATAAAAGTATTGGCGGAGTGTTGCACATATGGAACTACGGAGACGGCAGCCCGTTAGATACTAATTCTAATCCAACTCATATTTTCAATGCCGGCATTTTTAAAGTGAAATTATTCCTGATTGACTCAGGCAGTTGCAATGTGATTGACAGCATAGAAAAAACAATAACAGCATTGCCTTCTGCTAAAGCCGAATTTACTTACAGCTATAATCTTTGCTCTGATGAAATTACCCTCACCAATACCTCAGAAAATGTACTAAAGTTAAAGTGGGATTTTGACGATGGCAATACCGACACTATCAATTTTTCTCCCACACATGTATATGAACAACCCGGTGAATACACTGTAAAACTTATAATCAACCCCGGCCTTCCCTGTGCTGATTCCACGGAACAAAAAATTGAGTTATCTGACTCTACGCAACAGTTTTTTGTACCCAATGTAATTACACCCAACCAGGATGATAAAAACGAGGGTTGGTATGTTGCAGGGCTTGATCCCGCGTGCGACCAAGTACACGTGCGCATATATAACCGCTGGGGACAATTGATGTTTGAAACCAAAGATGTAACTGAGAAATGGTACGGCACGAATGAAAGAAATTTTGAAAGTCCGGCCGGTGAGTATTTCTACATTGTAGAAATAAAACGCAAGACCGGGTATCATAAAACACACACCGGCCATATTACTTTAATACGCGAGAGCAGAGAATAAACCCTGTACATCTAACCTGCTGAATCAACAAAAAATTTACTTTTTACATTAACGCATAAAAAAATATTTGCGAAACCGAAAAGTTGCACATATATTTGCAACCGATTAGTTGCATTACAATTTTTTTATTACATGAGAAGAGACGTTTTTCAAGCTATAGCCGACCCTACCCGAAGAGCTATAATCACGCTTATTGCACTACAAGCCATGACCCCAAATGCACTGGCTGAACATTTTGATATAAGCCGGCAGGCCGTATCCAAACACTTACGTATTTTAACTGAATGTGAACTGGTAAAACAAGATCAACAAGGCCGGGAAATTTATTACCAACTGGAGATAAAAAAGATGAAAGAAATTGATAAATGGTTGGAACAATTCAGGAAAATTTGGGAGAACCGCTTTAATCAACTCGACAATGTATTATCACAACTTAAAAAGAATAAAAAATGAACCCTCATTTGCAATTTGATTTTTCCGTAAACAAGGAAAACAACACCATTCATGTTAAACGTTCCTTTGCAGCCGACCTGAATCTGGTTTGGGATGCCTGGACCAAACCTGAACTGCTTGATTTGTGGTGGGCACCACAACCCTATCGTACACAAACTAAGTCAATGGACTTTCGTGAAGGCGGAAGCTGGCTGTATTGTATGATCAGCCCAGAGAATGAGAAACATTGGTGCAAAGCTGATTACCAAAAAATAGTTCCTTTTAAAAGTTTCTCCGGCTTAGACGCATTTTGTGATGAAAACGGAAAACTCAATATTGACTTTCCAAGGTCACTTTGGTCCAACGCTTTCATAGAACAAACCGCCAATACCACCCTAGTTGATATTGTTATCTCCTACAACTCACTGGCTGATTTAGAAAAAATTATTGAACTCGGGTTCAAAGAAGGATTCACCATGGCTTTAGGTAATCTTGATCAGTATATTGAAGCGCAATTTAAATTGCGAAACGAAAACAGAAAAGACACTACTGCCCGAGTGTGTACATATGTTAACTTCCCCGGTAATACTGAAGAAGCCTTTCTATTTTACCAATCGGTTTTCAAAACCAAATTTACAGGAAATGGCATACAGCGTTTCGGTGATTTACCTGACGATGCTGATCATCCGCCAGTAGCTGATGAATTAAAGAAACTTGTATTACATGTAGAACTTCCTATAACAGCAAATCATATACTGATGGGCACTGATGCGCCAGAGGAAATGGGATTCAAGGTAGTGCAGGGTAACAATATGCATATCTCATTGGAACCCGACACGCGTGAAGAAGCTGAACGATTGTTCAACGAACTCTCCGCAGATGGGAACATTACTATGCCTTTGCAGGATATGTTCTGGGGTGCTTACTTCGGCAGCTTTACTGACAAATACGGAATTAACTGGATGATTAACTTTCTTTATAAAAAATAACAGCCATGAAATCAATAAAAATTATCTATTGGACCAGCACCGGCTTGTTTGCAGCTTTCATGCTCTTTTCTGCCATACCTGATATGATGATGGTAGAAGGAGCTAAAGTATTTATGACACACTTGGGATACCCGCTCTATTTTATTCCGTTCATCGGAGTAGCCAAACTGCTGGGAAGTTTGGCTATTTTAATTCCTTCCTTCAAAAAAATTAAAGAGTGGGCTTATGCCGGTTTAATGTTCGACCTGATTGGTGCCGTTTATTCCAACATTATGGTAGACGGGTTTCAGCCGGGTATGTTGATGATGCTTGTTGTGTTCGGGGTTGTCATTACATCTTACCTGTACAATCAAAAGTACTATGCAGTCAACGCCTGAGAATTAAAAACTAAAGAAATGAATACACTAGCTTTTTTTGCTGCCGGTAGCAGCATCCTATCACTACTTTGCTTATTGTTACTGCATTTTGTGAGTCCTGAATACCGTCCCAGTTGGCGAATGATCAGTGAATATGCCTTAGGAAAACACAAATGGCTAATCACCTCATTTTTTCTGCTGTGGGGAATAAGTTCTCTTTTACTTTCTCTGCTACTTTGGAGCGTTCTAACCGGCATTTGGGCTAAACTGGGGGTAATCTTACTTCTTATCTCCGGTATTGGTGAAGTAATGGGCGGCTTATTTGATGTAAAACACAAACACCATGGTTTGGCTTTTCTTTTAGGTGTTCCGTCTTTGCCTGTTGCAGCTTTGCTTATTGGTTATGCTGTTGCTGGGCCTGATAGCCTGAGCAGTTACAAGCATCTAATTTTAATTTCTTCGCATGCCACCTGGGTTAGTCTGGCACTGATGTCGTTGAGTATGGGGGTGATGTTTTCCGGTCTTAAAAAAGCAGGCATTGAAATCACTAAAAACTCTCAGCCACTCGAGTACATGCCTGAGGGTGTAATTGCTTTAGCCGGCTATGCCAATCGCATTTTGGTAGTCTGCTATGAACTTTGGCTGATACTGATAGCGAGTACATTGTTGTAAACCATACTTACAAACAGATTCATAATACATAAACAAAATTGCCCGAGGTAAACCCCGGGCAATTTTGTTTATATGCTGCTCAAATATTAAGCAGAAACTTTATTACCTAATACTTTGGCAATGGTTACACCAATTTCAGCTGGAGAATCAACTACATGTAAACCGCACTCACGCATAATTTGCATTTTTGCTGCAGCTGTATCGTCTTTACCGCCTATGATTGCACCGGCATGCCCCATGCGTCTTCCCGCAGGAGCAGTTTGACCGGCAATGAAACCAACTACAGGCTTTTTGTTTCCGTTTGCTTTAATCCAACGGGCTGCGTCAGCTTCGTAGGTTCCGCCAATTTCACCTATCATTACAATGGCTTCGGTTTCCGGGTCGTTCATTAACAGTTCCACTGCTTCTTTGGTAGAAGTACCGATGATAGGATCTCCACCAATACCGATTGCAGTAGTAATACCCATGCCCGCACGTACAATCTGATCAGCAGCTTCGTAGGTTAGTGTACCTGATTTAGATACAATCCCTACCTTACCTTTTTTAAACACGAAGCCTGGCATAATACCTACTTTGGCTTCATCCGGTGTAATTACACCGGGGCAATTCGGGCCGATTAAGCGGCAATCTTTTCCTTTGATGTATTCTTTTACGTCAACCATATCACGTACCGGAATACCTTCCGTGATACAGATGATTACTTTTATACCTGCATCGGCTGCTTCCATAATAGCATCGGCTGCAAACGCAGGCGGAACGAATATAATGGATACGTTAGCAGCGGATTTGTCCACAGCTTCTTTTACTGTATTGAACACGGGGCGATCTAAATGCGTGCTTCCTCCTTTACCCGGAGTAACACCACCCACTACGTTAGTTCCGTATTCAATCATTTGTGAGGCGTGGAATGAACCCTCGCTACCCGTGAAACCCTGAACAATAACTTTTGAATTTTTATTAACTAATACACTCATTTTGATGTGATTTTAAACTTATTTTACTGCTGAAAACGGCCGCAATTTAGCTAATATCTGAGAAAAATCTACGCCTGACTTTTAACCCTCTAAACCAATGCACTAAACTGCATTTCATAAAGTTCTTTGTAATAAGTTCCTGTATTGAGCAATTGCTCGTGAGAACCCCTTTCCTTTATTTCACCTTTATCCAACACAATAATTTCATCTGCATTCAGAATAGTGGACAAACGGTGCGCAATAACAATACTTGTGCGTCCTTTCATCATCACGGTAATAGCATGCTGAATGAGTTCTTCGGTTTCTGTATCCACAGATG
>DATGWX010000066.1:0-6988 GCA_035299275.1 Bacteroidia bacterium | reverse complement strand
CACTAATCAGTTGTGCAGCGTAATCTGCCTCCTTCATATTATCTGCATAATTTCCTGCATACACTTTTTTGTGTGTAAGTCGGGAAGCCATGCGCATCAGCCACTCATCGTTTCCATTAACAAATGCAGTACCTTCATTTTTTAGCAAATAGTAGTACAATTCACTGCTTGCCTGTGCCACACCTTCCAGGCTACCAAACCCCTCCAGATGGTCCTTACCAATATTGGTTATCATACCGTAATTGGGTGCTGCTATTTCGCACAGTTCGGCATTTTCTCCCAAATGATTGGCTCCCATTTCAATTACCGCTACTTCATGTTCAGGTGTGAGTTTTAATAAGGTAAGAGGAACACCAATGTGGTTGTTGAAATTTCCGGGAGTAGCCAGGAGATTAAACTTCTTTGACAACACCGCTGAGATAAGTTCTTTGGTAGTTGTTTTTCCGTTGGAACCCACAATGGCAATAACCGGAATGCCCAATTGCATGCGGTGGTGATGCGCTAGTCCTTGCAATGTTTTTAATACATCGTCAACCAGTATGAAACGATTATCAACAGCAAATTCGGCCTCATCAACAACAGCATATGCAGCACCCGCATCAAGTGAAGCCAGTGCATATTGATTGCCATTAAAACTGGGCCCTTTCAACGCAAAGAAAATTCCCTGCGGAATAACCTGACGGCTATCCGTAAATACAATTTTCTTTTCTAAGAATAAGTCGTAAATTTGAGAAACATTCATCTGGCTGAGATTTATTCAAATTAACAAAATCAATATTGTATGCGGAAATTAATATTACTAACGTTTGTGTTGTGCAGTGTACACCTGATGAGCCACGCCCAAAATATGGGTTTTGTATACTCAGGAGATGTTAAGTTTCTTAACCCAAACAATGACACCTTACAATTCCCTTTTACGGGTGGGTTTACTGCTCCGCAATTCAATAATGTGGACCTGAACGGTGACGGAAAAAAAGATCTGGTGGTATTTGACCGGGCCGGAGATATTATCCATCCGTTCATTTATACCGGAACTGCTACAGGTGATGTAAAATACCGTTATGCCCCTGAGATGAGGCAGTACCTGCCCAAATTAACCAGTTGGGTGCAGTTTGTGGATTTTGACCACGATGGAAAGGAAGATATTTTCACGCAAGCCAACCCTGCAGATGCAACTGTTGATACATTTATCATCAACAATAACATACGCGTTTTCAGAAACACCAGTACCGGAAATACTCCCAGCTTTGTACTTAAAACCAGAAAGCTGATGGAGGGTTATCCGAAAGCAGCCCCCCCCAATTACGCCTCAGATACTTTCCCCAACGGGTTGTATTGTAACCCCATTGACCGCCCTTGTTTTGTTGACATTGACAATGACGGAGATCTGGATCAACTCACCATGTTTATTCTGAGTGGCTATGTGGAACTCTGGAAAAATTTTCAGGTAGAGAAAGGTTTGCCCAATGGCACATTTTTCTTTAGGTATACTGACCCGTGTTGGGGTGGTGTACTGATAAGTGAAACCGTAAACTTAGGCATCAGTTGCTATAAATATTACTTTAAAAGCAATGCACACTTTGGTACAACCATAGCGGCCTTTGATTTGGATGGAGACGGAGACAAGGAATTGATTTTAGGAGATGTTGCTGCAGACCACTTGGTGAACACCAAAAACGGGCGAATAGAAAACAACTGGAAACACAATGGTTTTTCTTCCGATACCATGATTTCATCCGATACCATATTTCCACGAAATACAGTTAGGCCAAAATTCCAAAGCGGATTAGCGGCTTACTTTGTTGACATCAATGATGACGGAAAACAGGATTTAGTTGTGTCAACCAATAACCTGACCGGTGCCCGCACCAAAGCACAAATATGGTACTATCAAAATACCGGTACAGTAACTGTTCCTATATTCACTTACGTAACCAATAACTTCCTCTCTGACCAAACCATTGATGAGGGCGGAAGATTTGCCCCCGCACTTTTTGACTATGACCGTGATGGTAAAAATGATTTATTGGCCGGCACGTATGGCAACTGGGATCAGAGTTTAAATGCCAAAGACCGGTTAGTGCTTTTCAAAAATATGGGTACAAATGAACAACCCGTTTTCAAACAAACAGACAGCAATTACCTGCGTGTAGATACCATGAATCTCTCTGCCATAAAACCTGCGGTAGGTGATTTGGACCGTGACGGAAAACCTGATATTTTGCTCGGCTTGGGCAATGGCACAATGGTGTATTTTAATAACACTTCCTCGGGAAGCGGACCCAGCACTTTTGCTGCACCTGTAAGAGATTTTGCCAACATCAATGTTTTCGGCTTCAATGCGCCTTTCATTTATGATATGAATTTTGACGGCAAAAACGATTTGATTATCGGCAATGACAATGGCACTATTCATTATTACCGCAATAAATCCATCTCTTTAACAGGATATAGTTTTTCTTCCACCCCTGATGCAGATACTTTAGGGCAAATCAATGTTACAGCTCAAGGTAATTTATTCGGCAACTCTTCCCCTGCACTTTATAATGTTAAAAATGACAGTATGATTGAAATGCTGGTGGGCACATTTAACGGCAGAATCAAAAGTTACCGTGTTCATGTAAATCTGGAAAGCCAGTTTGAAGAAATAGACAGCGTACTTCAACAACCTGAGTGGGCCACTTACTCCAATGCATCAGTTGCCTCTACCGGCAGGTTTATACCTTATGTAGGTAACCTTACCAACGATACCATTCCAGATTTGCTGGTAGGCACCAACTATGGCGGACTCTTATTCTACAAAGGCGTATACAGAGGAGACATGACTGCCATTATCGGATACGATACAGTTAAGGTTGTAGGTACAGGAACAAATACCGCAAGAAACTTTACACTAGAGAATGCGTTTATAGTGTACCCTAATCCTGCCAAAGATGATATCATCATTGAACGCACATCACAACAGGAAAAAGAAAAAGTTACTGTGGAAGTGTGGAATCTTACCGGCAAAAAACTATTTGAACAGGAAATGGGTGAAAAAGAGACCGGTTTGAGCATACCGGAAAGTAAATTACACAAAGGATTGTTGATTATCAGGATATTAAATATATCCGGAGAACAAAAAAGTTGGAAAATTTTGAAACATTAAACTTCTGTAGTAGGTTTACAATAAGGTTAGGTTAATTTAAAGAACAGGTAATATGAAAGTTTCTCCTCGTTCGCACATGTGGATTTTGTTTACGATTGCTCTACTGGGGTTGTTCTCCTGTAAAAGCAGTATGCAAAATAAAAGCGTCTTCGGTGGAAAAAAGGGAAACCTGAAAAGCGTTTTCCAACGTTACCAGTCGAGGGACTTTAAAGCTAAAAACGAGGAAAAGAAACAACAGAACAAACAGACCGATGAGCAGGAAGGTAACCCAACCGAAACACCAACACCTGTCACTGTCACACCACCTGCAATACCTAACACAGTTACTATTGAAAACCCTGAATTAACCATTACCAATGAAGTGCCCACCGCTGGCGTAATCAAAGAAGTTTCTACAGCGGCTATTACAGATGAGTCAGCTCCATCAATTGATTATACCGAACACAACTCTACTGATGATGTAGTTTCCGTTTCGGTTCAAACAGCTAAAAGTATTTCTTCAAAAGCAATTAAATCCATTGCCAAACAAGCCTCATCAGGTAGCAAAAAAGAAGGCGTTGCAAAAACTTCGAATACTCACTTTACTACGCTGCCTGGTATATACAAGAAATTCTATAACGGTGATTTCAGAACAGGATTAAAAGAGTTGAAGATAAAGGCTGAGAAAAAAGGAAAATCGTACCTGTGGGTATTGTATTTTGCCATTGCACAAGCTTTCACGGCCATGTTTCTTGGCTTTAAGAACATATTCCAGATGCTGGACACACCTTCAGATGCAGGCAACAAAGCGCTGGGCATAAGTTATGCATCCATTGCAATTCTTACTATACACACCTTATTGCTGGTTGGTTTGGTTAAAAACTTTATGTAGTCAAACAGCTTTGCTCCTTACCTTTCTCTCCTGAACTTTTTCTTTCTATAGCTAACAAACATCTCACTTATATTCATAAAAAAATCCCGAATGAAATTCATCCGGGATTTTTTGTTATTGAGTTCAAGAATCTTAATCTACGTTATCGTGCAGAAAAGAGTTGTTGTTTTTAATCTCCGGCTTTTTGTTTTCATCCTCTGAAAGCGTAAACCTGGAAACACTCGACTCTGACGAATGAGGTACATCATTCAACATATACTTTTTACGCATATAGGCCGGTTCTTTTTCCAAATCATTTAATCCCTTTTCACTGCTCAGCGAAAGATTAAGGTTACGCATCTCAATAATACGTTGCTTTATCTTTTTGATACGCTCCTCTTCATCATCCTCCGGTTGAGGATCCTGACGAACAGGTGGGTCTGTGGGCGTGTCGTTGGTTATCTCTACAGACGAAACAGACAAAGATATTTCTTCCTGCTCTTCCATATTATGCACAGGCATAATGGGTGCATCGTACAAATCCAGCTTCTGTGATTTCAACTCCACTAAACGCTGTTGCAACTCATCGTCTTCTGATGATGTATTGTTGTGCTCCTCATTCTCCACCTTATTTACCACATGCGAGAAAGGCAACTCTACCTGTTTTAACACCATCTCGTCCTTTTCAGCCACAGGTGTAACAACATCTGCCTTTTCTTCTTTGGCCGGTGCTTCCATGTTGTGCACTACTCGCTTATCATCCAGTGAACTTACAATAAGTTTGTTCTCTTTGGTTTCAAATCCGGTAGCTATAATGGTTACTGAAAGTTCTTCGTCCAGGGTTTCATCGAAGCAGTTGCCCCAAATCATATCGGCATTAACACCTGCTTCATCCTGAATGTATTCGGTAATAACAGATATTTCATCCATCAGTACTTCTTTTCTTCCGGAAGTTATGTTGAGCAGAATATTTTTTGCTCCGCGAATATCGCTGTCGTTTAACAACGGAGAGGCCAATGCCATCTGAGCGGCTTTAATGGCTCTGTCTTCTCCCACCGCAGTGGCTGAACCCATGAGGGCCACCCCGCTGTTGGTCATTACGGTTTTAACGTCTTCAAAATCAACGTTGATGTAACCGGGAACGGTAATGATTTCTGCAATTCCTTTGGCCGCCACGGTAAGAATACCATCGGCTTCAGAAAAAGCAGTGCGCAACGACATGTTGCCGTAAGCTTCTTTTATTTTCTCATTGCTGATAACCAGCAAACAGTCTACATTCTTTTTAAAGTTATTCAAACCTTCTTCAGCAAACTGTTTTCTGCGCTTGCCTTCAAAGTGGAAAGGCATGGTTACTATACCCACGGTAAGCATTCCAAACTCTTTCGCTGTTTTCGCTATAATGGGAGCCGCACCTGTTCCTGTACCACCACCCATGCCCGCAGTAATGAACAACATTTTGGTATTCACACCCAGACCATCAATAATTTCTTCGATGCTTTCCATAGCCGCTTTGCGACCTACTTCCGGATTGGCACCAGCACCGCGTCCTTCGGTGAGGTTATGTCCCAATTGTATTTTGTTCGGGATAGGACTCATCTCCAACGCCTGCGAGTCGGTATTGCAAATCAAAAAGTCAACGCCTTTTATGCCCTGACTGTACATGTGATTTACTGCATTACCTCCGCCTCCGCCAACACCTATCACCTTGATTATGGACGACTTTTCTTTAGGCATATCAAATTGAATTTTGCTTACCATTACCTGATTATTTTCCGCTATAAAATTACAAAAGTGCACAACAGCTGAACGAACAGAGTTGTGCACTTTTCAACATGTTTATCTATTCAAAGTCCTTTAATTCGTCCTCTGAAAGCATAAAATCTTTGCCTTTTTTGAGCAATTTCCCGAAAAAGCCCGAAGTATCGTTGTCTTCTTTGTGTGTACTTTGAAGTTTAGCTTCCTGTACTTCGGGATCCTGATTGTTCTCATCAAGTCCCATCATCACCAATCCGATACCGGTGGCATACATCGGGCTTTTTACATCGTCCACCCCTTTGCCAATGTGCTCATGCGGATATCCGATGCGCGCATCCATGCCGGTAACCAATTCAGCCAAATGCGTGATGTGCTTGAGTTGTGCACCACCACCGGTGATTACTATACCTGCTGCCAGTTTACGTTCCAGTCCTGAGCTTTTGATTTCATACAATACCTGCTCAAAAATTTCTTCCACACGGGCCTGAATAACCATCGCCAGGTTGCGCACACTGATTTCTTTGTGCTGGCGACCACGGATGCCGGGAATACAAACGATTTCGTTTTCCTTATTTTCCATGGCCATAGCTGAGCCGAACTTCACTTTCAACTGCTCTGCCTGATTGCGCAATACGGAGCAACCTTCTTTGATGTCTTCTGTAATGATATTACCTCCAAAAGGAATCACAGCTGTGTGACGAATTACATCGTCATAAAATATGGCCACATCCGTAGTACCACCACCAATATCTACCAAACAAACACCGGCTTGTAATTCTTCTCTATCAAGCACCGCATCTGATGATGCCAGTGGCTCCAATATTAAATCAGCCACGTTTAATCCGGCTTTCTCTACACACTTGCGAATATTTTTTGCTGCCATCATCTGCCCGGTAATGATGTGGAAGTTGCCCTCCAAACGAACACCCGACATACCCACGGGGTCTTTAATGCTGTGCTCATTATCTACAGTAAAATCCTGTGGCAACACGTGAATGATTTCATCTCCCGGAGGCAGTGCCAGCTTGTGCATGCCCTCTCTCAGGCGATTGATGTCTTCCATGCTTACTTCCGATTCTGCGTCATCACGGGTAATGGTGTTGCGGTGCTGAAAGCTCTTGATGTGCTGACCCGCAATACCCACATGCACCACTTCCACTTTTACGTTAGATTTACGGGAGGCTTCATCAACGGCCAGTTTTATGGCTTGTACAGTTTTTTCAATGTTCACCACC
>DATGWX010000065.1:0-2546 GCA_035299275.1 Bacteroidia bacterium | reverse complement strand
GTGCATGGCATCATGGGCTGTAATAAACAGGCCGGTATACAAATGTGCCTGAACTAATATTAACACCAGCCATACCGGATTTTTCCAGTTTATCTCATACTGAAATAAAAAAATCAGCCCAGCACACCAAGATAGAATAAGGAGTAGTGCGATAATGGCACCTGTGTTGTTGCTATTCTTATTGATCAATCAGAGATGTTAAATTAGTATCGAAGGGTTTTACACCTGAAGGGAAGTACTGAACCAGTTCTCCTTTTTCGTTAATGAGGAATTTGTTGAAGTTCCATTTTACCTCGTAATCTGATTTTCCGTTTTGTGCTTTTTGAGTGAGCCATTGATAAACGGGGTGTTGATCCTTGCCCTTCACATCAATTTTTTCGGTGAGTTGGAAAGTTACTCCGTAATTTTTTTTGCAAAACGTTTGAATTTCCTCGGCATCACCAGGTTCCTGTGCGCCAAACTGGTTACACGGGAAGCCTATAATCACCAATTTATCTTTGTATTTGTCTTGTAGTTTTTGCAACTCGCTGTATTGTGGGGTATAGCCGCACTGAGAAGCGACATTCACACACAAAACTTTTTTACCTTTCAAGTTGGCAAATTTTAGTTCTTTTCCATCAATACTTTTGATGGAGAGATCGAAGAAAGACTTAACAGGAGTTACTGTAGTTGGATTGTAATTGTACTGCCTGAATTTGAAGTTGTAAAATAACAGACCTGATACACCTGCAACAGCCGCTACGATTAATGTTTTTAAAAACATATTTTTCATTATTTAAAAAGATGAAATTTTTTCTTTTACCTGTTCCATGAGCCACATGGGAGTGGAGGTGGCTCCACATATGCCCACAGTTTCTTCCGACTTAAACCAATCAGCATTTAACTCTTCTACAGTACTCACAAAATAGCTGTTTGGGTTATTGTCTTTGCACACATCGTACAATACTTTTCCGTTTGATGATTTTTTGCCCGATACAAATACAATTACATCAAATTTCTTGGCATATTCTCTCAATTGAATGTCCCTGTTTGATACCTGTCGGCAAAGTGTATCATTAAAATCCACTTCTACTCCGCGTTTTTCGAGCTCGTCTTTTAAAGCGTATAAATTTTTTGTGCGTTTAGTAGTTTGACTGTAGAGGGCGATTTTTTGAGGCAATTCAATGTGGTCCAATTCTTCAAACTTTTCAATCACAATAGCTTCACCGTTGGTCTGGCCTTTTAAACCGTTTACCTCAGCGTGCCCGTGTTTGCCATAAATCAGAATAGGAACTTTATCATTATATGCTTCGCGAACACGATTCTGTAGTTTAAGAACAACAGGACAACTGGCATCAATCAGTTCAATATCATTATCAAGGGCTGTTTTGTAGGTTTGAGGAGGTTCACCATGAGCCCGAATCAGAACGCGCTCGTGTTTCAGATTGGGTAAGTCATCGTGTGAGATAATCTGTAGTCCTTTTGCCTTCAGCCGTTCTACCTCTTCTTCGTTGTGTACGATATCTCCCAAACAGTAAAGTTTACCATACTCGTTCAGGTAGTCTTCGGCCATTTGTATGGCGTAAACTACACCAAAACAAAAACCTGAATTGTCATCAATAGATACTTGTAAATCTTTCACGTCTGCAAAAGTAAACCAATTTGAGGCTTAAATGTTTTAATTCAGGTTTAAAGCGATAAAAAATGCCAATTGAATCAGGTACACATTTTTGGCTATTTTGTTCCGGGCATCTACTTCAAACATGAAAAATAAGATGCTGAAAACGAAGGACACGGCAAACCACATGGCGTAATTCTGGAATGGAATTTCGTTCTCCAACCAGCCCCAGTAATCGTACTTAATGGCCACCGGCTCAATGAATATGTCCATAAATACCATGAGCATAGCTGCTGTAAAGGCCCTCATAGGCAAGGTTCGGGTAGAGCGCCAGGCAATACAACATGCACAGTAAATGAGAATCAGCCAGTTGAGACCTATAATAAGTGGGGTGTTAAGTACCTTTGTACCCAGGGTATTCCCGTAAGTATAATCTCCAAAAACAACCTTGGTATTTGTTCCAATTACCTCTATTCCCCAGGCACTAAAGGCAATAATCAGGGCAAAGGTTATTTGTCTGGCATTGAATTTACGGTGAAATGAAAATAAGATTACCGCTGTTAACAGCAGGTTGTAGGGCACAAGTGTTTTAAACAGGTGTACCAAAGCGTCAAGGCTAAAGCCCACAACTCCTACCAGATAAAAAACGCCCAGTATAGTTGTCCAGATTATTGGTTTATTGTCCGGCCTTTCCATTCATTTGATTTGGTTAGTAGTTTGTTTACAGACAAAGCGGAAATATGAACCAAAGTTAGCATTTGCCACGAGTGGTACAATACGTTAAATATTAAATTTTGGTTAGCAGCCTTAGATATCATGATGCGCAGGTAGATAATCAGGATAAAACTGAGCCACAAATTGGGTGTGGGTACAAACCAGATAAATGCTATGTAAGCGAATACCGTTAAAGTAAGGTAAACAAGCAGGGCAGATACACTGTTACCAAAAC
>DATGWX010000064.1:0-5192 GCA_035299275.1 Bacteroidia bacterium | reverse complement strand
CTTCAGCTGCTTGTTTTAAGAAACCTGATGCTGTGCTTGTAATTAATGCACCGTAATAAGGTGTGGTTTTTACTTGCAGGTCAGCATACAAACTGATGAGGATACTGAATTGTAAGTTATTGCTGATGCTGCGCCCTTTTTTTACTTCATCTACCAAAGCTTTAAAGTTGGTGAGTACAGTTTTTTCATTTGTACTGTTAAGTGCATAGCTGCTGCTATCATATTGCTGCGGTACAGTTAAAGGTGGCAGGGTGGTAGTATCATCTCCTTCGTCTTTTTTACAAGAGGTAAATGCTAAACCCAGTGCTAAGGCGCTAAATATCAATTTTTTCATTACGCTATCTTTATTTAGATTAATTATAAATAGACTGCAAGTATACGTAACTCAACTACTCAGGTCAAGTCTGTGACGACTATTCTTAGATTAATTCTAAATAGCAGTCTTATCTACCTGATATTGAACACTAATTTTTACAACTACTGACAAAAATCATGTTTGAATGAGCCGGAGGGAAAGAGCGTATAATGTTTCTTTTTAGTGATACTTTTGAAATAAAATAGTGGAGTGTAACAAACTCAATAAAGTTAAGTCCTGGTTGCAAAAGAGGACTAGTTCAAGGGTTGTTTTAACCATTTTAGCGATTTAAAGGTGCCGTTAATCTTATAGCTGTATTCGCTTCTAAAATTTACGCCCAATTGCATTTGTGCCCTATAGCCATTATTTTTACTTGAAATTTATCAGGAATGGCTGCACAATCCTTCAATTATTTTTTAAATATAAACGAACCAAACCTTCGTATACATTCCCATATTGGAGTTATATACGAAGGTTTATATCGCATATAAACGAGTTGGCAGCAATATTATGCAGACACGCATAGACATAAAGAAACCTTGCCCTGAAAATTGGGAAACAATGAAAATTGGACTTCATTCCCGTTTTTGCGACAGTTGCAAAAAGAACGTAATCGACTTTACAAACAAAGACAGAAAAGAAATCTTAGAGTATTTACTGACAAATAGAACTGAAAGAGTTTGTGGCAGAATTTATCGTTCACAGCTTGACCTTTCAAGCACAGACTTTTTAGTTACTATTCAAGCATTAGCAAGACAACATAAAAACACAAATCTTTCCTTTTACTTATTGACAGTTGGGACAATGATTTTAGCAAGTTGCAACAACACAACAGATCCAAAAAGGTTGACAAAAATTGATACTACAATTATTAATTCAGACACAACAAACAGACAAGAAGCTAAGAACGTAGAATCAAAAGACACGATTGGTAAATGTGTAAAGAACCATAATCATCTACCTCCTGTAATTCCAGACGAGATTTTATTAGGCGATGTTGCTCTTCTTCCTTACCCAGACAAAGAACCATATCAATATGTAGATATAATGCCTGAATTTAAAGGTGGCATTGATAGTTTGACGAGTTTCATAAAACAGAATTTAGAATATCCTGAATGGGAAAGAGAAAATAAGATTGAAGGAAAGGTATTTGTAAATTTTGTAGTTAACAAAAACGGTAAAATAACAGACCCCAAAATTTTACGTTCTGTTCAAGGTTCAAAAAATTTTGACAAAGAAGTGATAAGAGTAATCAACAATATGCCAGATTGGACACCAGGACAACAAGACGGAAAAAATGTTGACGTTCAGTTTAACCTACCAATCCATTTCAAACAATGACAGGACAGGGAAAAAATACTACTGCCAACACGGGTTTTGCGTCAGGCGGGGTGACGTGCAAACTTGGAGCTTTGTGCATCTATTCAAGTTTAGTGCTGGACAGTTTAGTGCTCCTAAACCCGCCACTGCTCCTAGCGCCCAAACGTTAGCAGTAAGTTTAAAAAATATGAGTATAGGGGAAATAATAACACTGGTATTAACAAGTTCATTGCTATCTGCGGGGCTGACCTCAGTTGTAAATTGGTATATCCAAAAAACCAATTATCGCAACGACTACTATAAAAAAATATTAGACAGACGTATTGGGGCTTATGAAGATGTTCAGCATTTACTTTCATTGTTGGCCGGGACTGTTCAAATGGAAGATGGAAGGCCTTGCACTTTACAACTTGCACTAGGGTACGACCATTATATAAAATTCCAGTTACAAATTTATAAAGCAATTCAAAACTCTTTTTGGCTAAGTGAAAGGACAGGCGAAATGCTGACAGAATTAAATGTTTTTTTTCTTCACAATATATATAACGCAATTGATGAAAATAAAGATTTTGACTTACAGTTAACCGAATTAGGCATTCAGCATCGTGACGAAATAAAACGTTTGCATTTTGAACTTGAAAACCAATTATACTCAGATTTTTCATCAATGCATAATATTAAATCGTTTACTAAACCTAAGATTCGTGGCGAAGCTCGTCAATTATATGGTAAACCGACCCCATTACAAAAGCAAAAAGGAAACGATACCACCACACTTCAGGGGTAAAATATGTCATAGTAGCAATTATTATCATCCAGACAAAATACGCTTATGCTGGCGCGAGCTTTTAGCTCGTGCCAATCTTAATCCATACCTCTCACTCATCCGCGTTTGTAATGCAGGTGCTAGAAAAAATTATAGAATCATTAACTTATCAAAGATAATTTCTCACAAAACAACCCTCACCCCGCACACCATTCTCAAACCTTGCAGTGGTGCGTAGTTGTAAGTAGGGTCAAAGGTATAGCCGTTGGGGTTTTGAACAGGGTTGTTGGCTTGTTTGTCAAAAGGATCATGCGGGCGCATGATGGGGTGTTTCGGGAAAAAGTTGAGCAGGTTTTTTATGGCTAAGTAAACAGAAGTTTTGGAGCTGAGTTTTTTGGTAGCCTGCACATTCATGAGCGTAAACCAGGGAGAGTGCTCAGGGCGGTAATCGTTGGGCAAAACAGGTAAACGCATGGGGCTGTAAACTATTCCGTTCAAGTCAATGGTAATGCCTGCTTTTTGAAACGCATAGGTGAGGGCATAGTTAACCGTAACCGGAGGAGTTTGCACCTGACGTGTTTTTTTGTTGCTGCCCAAAGAATCTTGTTCACTCAGAAAAACATCTACTGCTGTAAGGCCCAGCATGCAGGTGAGTGAAGAAGTAAAACGTACATCCACATTGATGTTAGTCCCTCTGTTAATGGCATTGCCGCTCAGGTTGTCAAAAATAATCTGGTTGGCATTGCTGAAATAATCAGGTACAATGCGGTTGGTAAATACAGTATAAAACAAGCTCGCATCAATGGATACAAAACCTTTCCCAAAAGTGATGTAGCGGTTAAAATTGATGTTGGCGTTCCATGATTGTTCCGGTTTAAGCGCATTTTTTATCACTACCTCGCGAGCACCGGTAAGCACCGCATGTTCTTCACTAAACAGGTTCACCACCCGAAAACCGTTGCCCACGCTAAAACGCAGCACTGTATTTTGGTTGGGGCTCCACTTGTAGTTTACCCGAGGAGCAAAAATTTCTCCGTGTTCCGGGTGATGGTCTGCACGTATGCCCAGCAATAAAGTATTCTGCGCATTGATACGAATTTCATCCTGAATGAAAATACCCGGTAGCCACACCTTAGAGGGTTGGTTGATGCTTATGCCTCCCTCAGTATTTTGGGTTACGGGTGTGTTATCGTCATAAAAAGTATTGCGGACAGAAGCACCCAACAGAAGGTTTTGCCTTGAACTTATTTTTTTGTTCCACACCAGTTGTGCAAACCCAATGCGTTGTTTGGCCAGATACAGGGTTTGGCCGTATACAGAATTTTGCAGGTGTTGTGTGAAGGAATAACTCAAGGTGACTTTCTCTTTTTTGATTGGTAAATCGTAAGCACCAATCAGTTCCCAACGTGCAGTAAAGATGCTCTCACCGTACACACTGTCGCCACCACGGTGCTCAGGCTGCCACTGCATCTCACCACCAAAACGATCTTCGTAATAATACCGGGCAGCTATATTCATGGTGCGGTTGTGAGGGCGTTCAATGCTCCACTTATTAAATACCGATATACGGTGTTGCAGGGTAACATCAGTAAAGTTGTCGAGGTTTTTATCCCAGCGTTTGTTGTTGTTAAAATAGTTAAAACTCAGCAGGGAGTTCACCTGCTTATGCGGACGAAATTTTATGCTCATGTCAGCATTGTATTCATTGTAAGAAGTGGCAAAGGCATCAAAGGAAAATAAAGGTGCCCGTTGCGGTTGTTTGGTTATGATGTTAATCAATCCGCCAACAGCTTCAGAGCCATATAAGGTTGATGCGGGTCCGCGTTGTACTTCTATGCGCTCTACAATAGAATTGGGAATTCCGGTTAATCCGTAAACAGTAGAGAGGGCAGATACAATGGGCATTCCGTCAATCAGTATCATGGTATATGGGCCTTCCATTCCGTTAATGTGAATGTCGCCCGTATTGCACACATTGCAATTCAGCTGCGGACGAATGCCGTTTACCATACCCAATCCTTCAAATAAGGTAGGAGAGGCACTTTGCTGAAAGAGTTTGGGCGATACCACTTCAATGGGTACAGGAGATTCTTTTCTGCTTACTTCTTTCATGGTTCCGGTTACCACCACCTCATTCAAATCAGCGGAAAGGGATAACAATTCAATAGAATATCCTAAGGTGTTTTTATGAAGACTTATTTTTTTCCGAAAGGTTTGGTACCCTACGGCAGAAACCACCAGTTCATATGTACCGGCCGGAATACCTATGAGCTTGAAATCACCTTTTGAGTCGGCAACCGCAGCGTAAAGGGTGCCTGCTATACCCACTGAAGCAAATTCTACAGGCGTTTTTGCACAACTCACGTTGCCGCTCAGTTCGAAAGTACTTTGGGCCTTTAGTAACAAGGTAATTGGAAGAGTAATCAGCAGGATAAGCAACCTTAACATGCGGCAAATTTATCATTCCCTAATGATAAATTGCAATCAATTTAAATAAAAATTTAGACTGACCTAAAAATTTACGATTTCATTCACCGTATAGAATTTCATTTTGCGCTTGTGTGCCTCTCTGATAACAAAGAGCAAGCGTTCAGGTGTGATGTAAAAATCTCCCGGCAGGTTGCTGATGTAATGTGAGTGCAGTTGTAAAACCTTATTCTCCCTTACCGCACGGTCAAGGCAGAAAGAAATTAGTTGGTTGTCCACCTGCCAAATGTTGTCTAATGAGGCTGAATAAAGTACTTTGTCTGG
>DATGWX010000063.1:0-5345 GCA_035299275.1 Bacteroidia bacterium | reverse complement strand
ATGCAAAAGAGGTAAGGGATGAATCTGCAGTGAAGGGGGCAACAGCCATCAGGGAAGAGTCATTTTGTTTTACAGCAAGTACCTCTTCGGTTAATTGCTTACCGCCATTATTACGTAGCGGCTCAGCTTCTTTTTCAGTTGGTGCGGCAGATTGAGTAACCAATACGGGAGTTTGAACCTCATTAGGCAATTGATTATGGGGCTGTCGCTCATTAACCGCAGGCAAAGCATTCTGTGGCTGAGTGGCCGGTTGGCTGGTACCATTTACCAAATTGTTCTGTGTGCCCGACTCTTTAATCGGCTGAGTATTTTTAACTTCCTGCTTTGTTGCAAGAGATGTTGAAGGCGTTGATAACTGATTGTTACGAACAGGTTGTGATTTCACCTCTGTTGAAACAACCAACTCCGGCAGTACTTCCTTTTCTGTTGGAATAATTTTACCTGCCACCGTAGTTGTGGCAAGTTCATTTTGCTGCTGTTTTGTATCGGTTATCTCATTAAGTGCAGTATTGTAAGAAAGAGTATCTGTTGAATTCGATAAGCTATGGGTTAATTGTTGCGACTGATTGGACTGAATTTTAGTATACGAAGAAAGTGATTGCTGTTGCTGGTGAACGGACTCCTGTTGCTGATAAATAAGCACAGAACTGATAGTGGCCACAGAAGCTGCGGCTGCGTAGCTTATAAAATTGAGCGACTTGGAGAAAACTCCTCTCAGAATTTTCCCTTTTGTTGCAGCATGAGGTGCATCGGCAGCAATTTCGCTGCGGATGTTATCAAAGACCAAGGCCCTCGGTTGTATTTCAAACCCATCGGCCAGTCTTTGCACCTCGCGCTCAAAATTATCTAAAGGCAAGTGCTTGTTCATCTCTTTTATAAATTATAGAAAGTTTATTCTGCAGAATTGTTTTGGCTCTGAAATACTGTGAACGGGAAGTAGCTTCTGCAATACCTAACTGCTCAGCTATCTCCTTGTGTGAAAACCCTTCAATGGCATACAGGTTAAAAATGGCCCTGTATCCTTCAGGTAGAGATTTAATGGCGTTGATCACTTCCTCTGTGTCAAACTTCATGTGTACCTCATCAGTATATCCTTCGTCCTCCACATTATCTACGTCACTTTCTTCTTTAAATTTTTTGTTCTGCTTAATGTGATTCAAGGCGGTATTCACCACAATTCTCCTTATCCAGAATTCTATAGAGTTGTTGTTCTGGAATGTCTCGATGTGTTTAAACACCTTAATAAACGCCTCCTGCAACACGTCCTCAGCCTCATAAATGGTTTGCATGTAACGATAGCAAACACCCAGCATTTTGGGTGCAAACTTATTGTACAGCTTACTTTGAGCTGATGCATCGCCACGAAGGCAACCTTCTATTATCTCTTTTTCATTAAACTGCATGAAGCAGGGGTAGTTTTCATTGGTACAGACACAGTATATTGCAACTTTGCTGCATGCAAAGGTAAAATTTATTTATCATCCTGAAAATTAGATTTATAAAATGGAACTAATCATCCGTAAAGCACACATTGATGACGTACCCGTGCTGGTAAAATTCAACCAGCTTATGGCGGCTGAGACTGAAAGCAAAGAATTGGATGCCGAAGTATTACATTCCGGTGTAACAGCCCTTTTTACCGACCCCTTCAAAGGCTTTTACATTGTTGCAGAGGCAGAAGGGAACATTGTGGGCCAACTGATGATTACCTACGAATGTAGTGATTGGCGAAACGGAAATTTTTGGTGGATACAAAGTGTATACGTGGCAAAGGAGTACCGGCAAAAGGGAGTTTTTACGGCCATGTACAATTACATTGAATCTATCGCTAAAAAAACGGGGCAATGTTGCGGCATACGGTTATATGTGGAAACCAATAATGAGGTGGCTCAACTGGTGTATTATAAACTGGGACTGGAGAAAACCCATTATTACCTGCTGGAAAAAGATTTCAGAAACAACAAATAATAAAAAAAGCCATCCTGAACGGATGGCTTTTTTTATTATTTGTTTCGGCTACAATTAGTTAGTAGCTTTAATATTTTGCATTACCACTTTCTCATTGATGAAGTAAATAGGAGGTAATGAACCGCCTCCACCTGCACCAATTTCCCAGTTGTAAGCAGCAACCTGAATAATGCCGCTTCCTGAGAAACCGCTCAATTCAGTAGATGACAAATCAAAACTGTTACCAACATTAGGAATAACTTTGGTCAATGACTTGCTTCCGGCTGTTAATACAATAATGATAGAGTCAGCATTAGCTACTGATGCAGTTAAAGTAATGGTGTGTCCGTCAGAAACTGTTACATCAGAAGAACTACTGATTTCGCCTACGATAGGGAAACCTTTTGTTGTAGTGTAGCTGTATGCAGGAACTGCACCTTTACCTTCAATGGTCCAAGCTGCTTGTGGGTTAGAACCAGTCCAAATGTTGGATGTACCGTTCCAGATATAAGCATTGTTTGAAGTTTTCTTTAATGTGTTGGTGTTAACAGTAACTGCACCTGCATCAACAAATGAAGATGTTGAACTTCCGAAATGTCCGCCAGTACCTACTGATAATTCAACCGGAGGCATTGGAATAGGACCCGGAGTTTTTGATGATACAATCAAAGCTGTCCAAACACCACCAGCATCAGCAGGTGTTGGAGTTGGGTTGCCTGGTGTCGGAGTTGGTGTCGGAGTTGGTGTCGTAGTTTCTCCGTCATCTTTACTGCAACCTGTAAATACTAAACCTACTGATAGCATTGCAATCAGAAGTTTACCTGAAATTGTCTTTTTGTTCATAATTGAATTTAGATTAATCTTATTGTTAATAGCAAAAATAAGTGTTTTAGTAAATAGTGCAACCACTTTGAAAGAAATAGGATTTTATTTTACACTGATAATCAGATGCAATTATTAAGGTGCTCCTGATTTTACCGACTTTCTGCACCTGGCACCAAGGTAAGCACCTCCACTCCTTCATCAGTTATCAGAACGGTATGTTCAAATTGCGCGCTCAATTTACCATCAATGGTACGGGCCGTCCAACCGTCACGTTTATCTATTTTGGCTCTGGCTTTACCTGCATTAATCATGGGTTCTATGGTAAAAGTCATTCCCGCTTTCAACTTAGGGCCTGAATTAATGGGTGCAATATGACTAACCTCGGGTTCTTCATGAAACTTAACCCCCACACCGTGACCACAAAACTCATACACTACCGTATATCCGTTAGCTACAGCATGTTTATTTATCTGGTAACCTATATTACCAAGATAATTGCCCGGATAACATTCTTTGATACCAATCTCCAGACACTCTCTGGTAACATCTATCAGCTTTTGTGCATAGGGACTTATTTCTCCCACGGTAAACATGGCACTGTTATCTCCGTAAAACCCGTTCAAAATAGTAGTTACATCAATATTGAGTATATCTCCGTCTTTCAGTTCATAAGGACCAGGAATACCATGACAGATAACATCATTGACTGAAATACAACTGGCATGTTTGTACCCTTTGTATCCTTTGGTGGCCGGAATAGCTCCGTTGTCACGCATAAATTTCTCAACCTCTGCATCAATAAAGGCCGTAGTAACGCCTTTCTTTACAAGGCTTCCGGCAAACTGAAGGCTGAGTGCAGCTAACTGAGAACTTTTCCGTATTCCGTCTATCTGCTCGGGTGTTTTTAAAATAATGCTCACTAAACTATGCTATAAAGTTGATGTTACGAGGGCGCAAAAATAAACTATTCTTTGGTTTCTTCAGGTGGATTAAGTAATTCATTGATGCGGGGAATGGGTCTGCGTAATCTTGTCTCCAAACCTTTATCAATACTCGAATTAAGTTCAAAACCTACCAACAGAATAACGCAGTTGAAATATATAAGCAACAACACCACAATTAACGTACCGATGGAACCATAGAGTTTGTTATATGAATTAAAGTTGTTGACGTAATAAGCAAAGCCCAACGTGGTTACAATAGATAAAATAGTTGCCAGCGTTGAGCCGGGTGAAACAAAACGCCAACGCTTTGCACGTGCCGGCCCCCAGTAATACAAGCTGGAGATAAGTGTAAAGAATACGGCCAATATCACCAACCACTTAATACCATCCAACGCATATACAACCAACTTGTCGTTGAGTAACTTTAACTCCAGCATTTTGTCAAAGGCCATCGTACCAAACGTAATAAGCGTAACAGCCACAATGACCAACAATGACATAAAAAATAACAAAGCCGTTGCAATCAGTCGCTGCTTAAAGAAGGACCTTTCATGTTCATGCTTCACATACTTATCAAAAGCATTCATCATGGAATGAATACCGTTAGTGCCAAAGTAAACAGCCATCACCATACTGAATGAAAGTAAGCTGCCCCGCTGGTGTTTCAAAATATCTTCCAGTGTTGATTCTATACTCAAAAAAGCACTGGCAGGTAACACATCACTGAAAAACTGCAGTATCTGATCATGCGAATTGGCAATGGGTAAATATGCGATAAACGTAAAGAAAAAAATGGTAGCCGGAAAAAGGGCCAGAAAAAAATTGAATGATAAAGCACTCGCCCGCATGTTCAAGTCTTCTTTAGCAATTTCCCGTAAAAAAAAGGACACTACATTAAATACAGGTACACGTTCAAAGCCGGGTAAAGTAATAATGCGCATCAAGTCAATTAACCTGCGGTAGGGCCTGAAACGTAAAAAGAATTTATGAATAACAGTCATTGAATGGAATCGAGATACGTTTTCAATTTGGTATAAAGTTCCTCAGGACACCTTACGGGCCTGTTGGTTTTCATGTTAATAAACACCAATACCGTTGTGCCTTTGTGCAACAATACTCCTGCTTCGTTGAGTATTTCATATTCAAAATGCATACTGGCTGCAGGCAATTTAGCAATAATAGTGCGAATAGTTAACTCGTCATCGTATTTAGCCGGACGAATGTATTTGCTCGTTACTTCAGCCACGGGCATCATTACTCCGCTTTCTTCCAAACCTTTGTAGGTCATGCCTAAACTGCGCAAAGCTTCTACCCGTGCCACTTCATAATACAATGCATAATTGCCGTAGTACACCACTCCCATTTGGTCGGTTTCTCCGTAGCGCACGCGCAACTTGGTTTCGTGTACAAACATTTAGCGGTATATTTTTCGTTTATTCAGTTCGCGTTGGTATAGGCGGGCATTCACATTGTGCTGCTCTAATGTTTCAGCAAAGTTGTGGTAACCTGAAAAGTCTTCTTTCGCACAAAAGTAAATGTAGTTGTGCTGCCGGGCATTCAAAACCGCATCAATAGCCATTACCGGAGGAATGCAAATGGGTCCTGGTGTTAAACCTTTGTATCGATAAG
>DATGWX010000062.1:0-2204 GCA_035299275.1 Bacteroidia bacterium | reverse complement strand
CCACACCGGCAGCGGGCAAAAAAACATTCTTTGGCGATTACATCACCGTAGCTGCGCAAAATGGCGTTGTGCGCCCGGCATGGACAGCTGTTGGTGATTCAGGACTGGAAATACGCACCAGTATTTTCGAACAATTTACATCAACTTCTTTTAATACGCCTCATATTTCTAACCCTTTTGTCAATCAGGAAAGTAAAGAGATGCAAATTCATGTATCAGTGGGCAGAAAAAGCAAAGCCGTAGTTCAGCTTATCATCAACCATATTCCTCAAGCACCCGTTGAAGTGAACAGTGAAGATGAAATATACATCAAAAAGGCTGAGCCCGGTGAGTACCACATACGCCTGATGACACCACAAAGGCAACTGATGGCGGAGAAGAAATTCACCATCAGCCTGTGATTACAATGTATCTAATGCTTTAGCCAACTCCCTGTCTCTATCCGTAACTATGTTGCCTGCATCATGCGAGCGTAATACCACATGTACTTTGTTGTACACATTGCTCCACTCGGGATGATGATTCATTTTCTCGATAATAAAAGAGGCTTTTACCATCCACGAGATAGCTTCAGCAAAAGAGTTAAACTTAAATGTTTTACTGAGTTGATTGTTTTCTTCTGTCCAATTCATATTTAATGCTTAAAACATGTTCAAGATTTCTCAGTTATTCCGTTTTTGTTGAAAGTAATGATGATTAAAAATAACAAGGCCGGAATATGCCAAGAATAAAAAAAGCCGGTTGATACTACAACCGGCTTCAAAAATAAAGAAGTTTTTACTTATTGAACCACAAAACGCTGACGGGCTGTTGAACCGTTGCTTAAGCTGGCATCAATAAAATATACCCCTTTGGCTAATTGCGTGGCATCAACAGCATACTTGTTGTTGTTAACACTTTGCGCATTTACTAAAGTTCTTCCTGCAATATCAATTACGCGTACAGAGGTAATGTTTCCGGCACCTGTAAATTGTATGTTTACAACTGATGAAGCCGGGTTAGGGAACACGCTCAGGTATTTGTTCATATCCACTTCTTCTACACTGCTGTACAACTGAGCCAAATCAAACTGAACTACAATGCGAGGAGTAACAAATCCAACAATGGTATCAATGTATGCTTTAGCTTTTGTATCAGACATAGAAGGATTGGTGAGCATAGAAAGTGAATCGGCAATACGACCGGCACCCGCAGAAGGGAAATTGATATTCTGCATAATGGTGCGGTTCCACCATTCCCAAGGTGCTGATTCAGGAGTTGCAGTATAGAAAGGATACAGGTTATTGTTACTAGAAAGTGTAGCAGCTTTAACACTGAAAGGATCATGGTAGGCTCTGCTGTTAATTTTATTATTCACACCAACTGTATTGGCTTTAACAACAACATCGCGGGCACCAGATGCACTTGGCACAACAGTAATACCTGTTGTAGGAACAATAACGTTTCCTGTGGTGTAAGGGGCAAATGGGTCATTCACACTATGAAGACCAACAATAGGCACTCCACCGGCTTCTAACCAATTCAAATCACCCATGGCTCCACCGCAAGAGAAAATCATGTGGATATTGCTTGAAACATTTGAATCTCCACTGTAGTTAAAGAATGGAATTCCGCCTCTGCCTAACCAATCTCCTAAAGTATCAACACTCACCATTGGTGTGAAATCTCCTCTTTGAAATTTAAGGTTGGATTCAATTTCGGATCTTCTGTCAACAGTAGCTACCCCATACGCAATGTATGACCCTGTGCCAAATCCGCCTAAAATAATTTTAGAGGTATCAACTTTGTAAACTGAAGCATTGCTTCTTACAAAACGAACACAATTGCGTGCATCCTGAATGCCGCGGTAAGTTGCTTTTAACAACTGCTCGGTAGCCTCTGCCTGGTTAGTAGTAGTTGGATTCCAACCTAAACGGTAGTTCATGGCAAATACCAAATAGCCTTTTTTAGCAAAACGCATGGCTGTTTCTACCACGTTACTGTCTTTGTTGTTACCGGTAGTTTGCTTGTTCGCAATAGCAGGCAAATAACTCCCTGTATGCAGCAAAATGATTACCGGACGTTTGGTAGCTGTATCTCCTGTGGGCTCATACATATCGCACATTAGCGGAGCAGTAACAATAGGAGGATTATTTGGTGGTATAAGATTAATCGTGCGATTAGAATCATACATAATACTATTTACACGGGTAACCGCAGGAAAC
>DATGWX010000061.1:0-3900 GCA_035299275.1 Bacteroidia bacterium | reverse complement strand
GCTCAAACCGTTCAGGTTAGCGGCTAATCCTTCTGCATCTTGCTTTAACTTGGCGCGTTTCATCACACCTTGTTTAAGATTTTCTTCCAGAATACGAAGGTTGGAACCACTTGCCATTACAGCATAACCACCGGGTAAAAGAAAATTGTTGGCGTATCCGTTTTTCACGTTTACCACATCGTCTTTGTACCCCAGATTCTTAACGTCTTGTTTTAAAATAATTTTCATGATACTGTTTCCTCCCAACTTTTACTTTAATGAATCAGCAACGTAAGGCAGTAATGCCATGTGACGGGCACGTTTAATAGCCTGAGCCACTTTACGCTGGTATTTCAAAGAAGTTCCGGTAATTCTACGGGGCAATACCTTACCCTGATCGTTTACAAACTTCATAAGGAAATTTGCATCCTTGTAGTCGATGTATTTGATTCCGTTCTTTCTGAAACGGCAATACTTCTTCTTTTGAGGAGCCTCAGGTGTAGTGTTGAACACGAAGTTCGATGATGAATGTTTCTTAATACTCATAACTTAGGCTGTTGTTGCGGTTTCTTTTTTATTGAACTCACCGTTGCGCTTACGCTGGTTGTAAACAACCGCATGTTTGTCAAGAGCAACTGTAATAAAACGCATAACGCGCTCATCGCGCCTGTAGGAGATCTCCAACTTGTCAATCACTTGACCCGGAGCTGCGAATTCAAACACATGATAAAATCCTGTGTTCTTCTTCTGAATAGGATACGCTAGTTTGCATAAACCCCAGTTATCCTCGTGGACCATCTGACCGCCATTATCGATGATTAACTGGCGATACTTCGCAACAGTCTCTTTCATCTGCTCATCAGATAGGACCGGGGTTAAAATAATAACTGATTCGTAATTTTTTGTTGTCATTTTTTGATAAAATCAGGGGTGCGAAGGTAAACATAATATTTTCATATACAAATCATCAGATGCAAAATTATTAAGTATTTTTGCTCGCGTATATGGAGCACTTTGTAGTATCAGCCCGCAAATACCGTCCGTCCACTTTTGACAGTGTGATAGGCCAATCGCATGTAACACAAACACTTAAGAACGCAATTCACAGCAGCCACCTGGCCCATGCCTTTCTTTTTTGCGGTCCCAGAGGGGTAGGAAAAACCACCTGTGCCCGCATTTTGGCCAAAACCATCAACTGTCACAATATTACTGCTGACATTGAGCCGTGCAATACCTGCGATTCCTGTATGGCCTTTAATAATTCCAGCTCCTTTAATATATATGAACTGGATGCCGCCTCCAATAACTCCGTGGAAGATATTCGCGGCTTGGTGGATCAGGTGCGTTACGCTCCTCAGGGCGCCAAGTACAAAATTTACATCATAGATGAGGTGCACATGCTCTCTACTGCGGCATTTAATGCATTTTTGAAAACTCTGGAAGAACCACCAGCCTATGCCATATTTATATTGGCGACTACCGAAAAGCATAAAATCCTGCCGACTATCCTTTCCCGCTGTCAGATTTTTGATTTTAAGCGAATCCGCGTGCAGGATTCCGTAGAACATTTGCGGAACATTTGCGCTAAAGAAGGTATTACTGCTGAAGAAGACGCACTTCACGTAGTGGCCCAAAAAGCAGAAGGTGCATTACGTGATGCGTTATCTATATTTGACCGTATTGTCAGCTTCTCGGGTACACACATCACTTATCAGGATGTTATTTCCAACCTCAACATCCTTGATTATGATTATTACTTCCGCATCATTGATGTACTGTACAACCAGGATTTACCCGGCTCACTGCTCATGTTTGATGAGATACTGAGCAAAGGATTTGATTCACACCAGTTTCTTATAGGTATAAGCGAACACCTGCGTAACCTGTTGATGTGCAAAGACGAAAAAACCATTAAGCTGATGGAAGTAAGCGACAATGTAGCCTCACGCTACCTGGAACAGTCGCGCAACATTCCCTCCTCTTACCTGCTTAATGCCATCAACATTACCAACCAGTTCGACATTAACTACAAGAGCAGCAAGAACCAACGCCTGCATCTGGAACTGTGCCTGATGAAGTTGTGTTACCTGCAATCTTTACTTGACAGCAAGCTCCTGGCCTCAGCCGGTGAGGATAAAAAAAAAACTGATATAGCTCCGGCTAAAACAGCTGCTCCTGTTGAAGCTCCTGCTGAAACCAAATCCTCAGCTGCTGCACCTGCCCTGCCCAAACTGGGTAACCTGAGTGCCATCAAAAATAAACTGGCCGAGCAACAGGCCATTCAAAAAGCAGAAAGTGAACAGGAAGAAGAGGTAATTGAGGCAAAAGCCATTTCCCCTGATGAGTTACAGGCATGCCTTTCGGCCCACCGCGAAAATTGCAAACCAAGTTTAGCCGCCATATACAAAACCATACAACCGGTAGTGAACAACAATGTGCTTACCTTACCCGTAAGTAACAAAGCACAGGTTGATCAGGTAGAGGAAGACAAGTTGAACCTGCTCGCTTACCTCAAAGAAAAACTGGATAACCGTAGTATTCTTATTCAGATTGAGCTAAGCAAAACAGAAAGCACTGAAAAAACTTTCTTCACCAACAAAGAGAAATTTGAAGCCATGGTTTCAGACAACCCCGCCATCAATGACCTGCGGATGAAGTTGGGTCTAGAATTGGAGTAATATTACCTGATTACTTTTCGTGAGGTATTTCTGACACTGATTTAGCTTCGCTGAGCTTACGGTATTACTAATACTAATGAATAAGGAATAAGAAATCTGTGTAATCTGTGGCATTAACTTCTTCAAACTATCAACTCCCCGTTTACCACTACGTGCTCGATGCAGTCACTCCCAAAGTTGTACGGTATAAAGTTATAGGAAGTAATAGGTTTAGTTATAATCACACTGCCGGATTTGCCTGTTGCAATACTGCCATGTGAATGTGCCAACTCAATAGCAGCCGCCCCGTTAATGGTGGTGGCATGAATGGCTTCTTCGGGTGTTAAATGCATACGCGCACAGGCCAGCGACAAGACGAAACTCATTCGGCCACTGGGTGAACTGCCGGGATTGTAATCAGAAGCCAGGCAAACAGGCAAACCTGCATCAATCATTTTGCGCACAGGAGCAAACGGAATTCCCAGAAAAAAAGAACAACCCGGTAAGGCCATAGGCATAGTAAAAGAATTTTTCAAACAATCTATTTCCTCCTCTCCGCAGTATTCCAAATGGTCAACACTTAAGGCGTTATTTTTAACTGCTACCTGAACTCCACCGGAGTAGCCCAACTCGTTGCCATGAATTTTGGCTTTGAGACCAAGTGCTGAAGCTGCCTTCAGAATTTTGTCGGTTTCTTCGGGTGTAAAAAATCCGTTATCGCAAAATACATCACAATAATCTGCCAGTTGTTCTTTTACAATACGCGGCAACATTTCTTCTATGATGAGTTTGATGTAGCCGCTTCTATTTTGTTTATACTCCAGCGGAAAAGCGTGTGCCCCTAAAAAATTAGCTTTAATGGGAATGGGTGAAATTTTTTTGAGCCGCTGAATTACCCGCAGCATTTTGATTTCATCCTCCACCGTTAAACCATAGCCGCTTTTAATTTCGATGGCTCCTGTTCCCTGCTTAATCACTTCCAGCAAACGGTTACGCGCACCTTCATATAACTCATCCTCACTCATAGCCTGCAGGCGTCTGGCGGAATTCAGTATTCCTCCGCCTTTCTCAGCTATCTCTTCATAACTCATACCCTTGATGCGCATCACAAATTCTTCTTCACGGGTGACGGCAAAAACCAGGTGCGTATGTGCATCCACAAACGTGGGCATTACCACTCTGCCTGAAGCGTCCACCTGCGTAACCGTTGAGTGATTGTTGAATACGGCAATGGCGTCAAAGTTTTTCATGCTGCCGAAAGACG